>JACQOM010000140.1 GCA_016202525.1 Chloroflexota bacterium
CCGCCGTCTTTTTACCGATTCCCGGGACTGTCCTCAGCAGTTCGGCGCTGCCGGTGGCAATGGCCATACTGACTTGCTCAACATTCATGGCGGATAAAATCGCCAGTGCCAGCTTGGGTCCTATGCCGGAGACACTCATCAGGGTCTGAAAAAGCTCCTGCTCTTCGGCGGTGGCAAAGCCGTAGAGGCTGATATTATCCTCTCTCAGCACCAGGTGGGTATGCAGGTGCACCTCCTTGCCGGTAGCGCCCAGCGTGCTCAGCGTCGAGGTGGGCATGTGTACCTGTAAGCCTATTCCGTTGACATTGATAATTGCCCAGTCGCTGCCCAGTGTTTCCAGTTTGCCGTGAAGACTGGCTATCATTTTTCTCCTTTTATCCTATCCTCTTAATAAGGCTGCCCGAAAAGGATTTCTTGTCATTGCGAGGGCGAAGCCCGTGGCAATCTCGGAGATTGCTTCTCAATGACAGTTTCTGGACAGCCTCAACTAACTATAATATAAGAGGGATTTCGTCCCTCTTCAACTCTCTATTGCTGCCTGGCGAGCAGGTCGCTCAGGTGCACTTCGCTGAGGTGGCAGAGGGCTACCGCCAGGGCATCGGCGGCATCGTTTGGTTCCGGGACCTGGGATAGTTTGAGCTGCAGCTTGACCATCTCCTGAATCTGCTCTTTGGAACTGGCGCCGTAGTTGGTCACCCGCTGCTTTATCTGGGCGGGGGTATATTCGAACATGGGAATTCCCTTGTTGGCGGCGACCAGTATCGCTATTGCCTGAGCACGGCCGATGGCCAGCGCCGACTTGACGTTTTTGGCCAGAAAGGGCTGCTCTACGGCGACGACATCAGGTCGGTAACGCGCTACGATTTTCAGGAGACCGTTGTAGAGATAACTCAAACGCTCCCCGATGGGGGAGCGCGCTGGGGTGTTTAATGCGCCGCAATCGACCAGGGTTATTTCATCGTCGGTACTGGCTATCACTCCGTAGCCCATTACTATTGTACCCGGGTCGATGCCTAAAATTATCATTAAAGGTAAACAGGAGCCGCCACATTAGACTTGCGCTTCATACTTTTCCAGTATGGCATCGGAGAAGTTGACATTACTGCAGACGCTCCGGGTCTCATCCAGTTCCTCCAGTTTATGCAGCAGCTTCAGGGTTTGCAGGGCTGCCTTTTCCTCGAGTTCCAGCGGGGTCTTGGGTACATTGACCAGTTCCACCGAGCAGATAGGGACTTTTTGCTGCTCCAGGGCTTCTTTGACTTTTTCCAGCTGGTCGGGTTTGGTAAAAATGTCCACATATTCCGGCTCGATACTAACGTCATCGGCACCGGCATCGATTGCCTGAAGGGTCAGCTCATCGGTATTTATATTGTCGGTCTCTACCCTGATGAGTCCCTTGGAATCGAAAAGCCAGGCGACGCTGCCGCTCTCTCCCATGCTGCCGCCACCGCGAGTGAATATATTTCTGATTTCCTGTATGGTGCGGTTACGGTTATCCGTCACCACCTCTACCAGGATTGCCGCTCCGCTGGGTCCGTAACCCTCAAAGACTATCTCCGCCAGGGCAGCCCCTTCGGCTGTACCGCTGCCCTTTTTAATGGCTCTTTCGATATTGTCCAGGGGCATATTGGAATCGCGGGCTTTCTGTACGGCTAGCCGCAGCCGGAAGTTGGCTTCAGGGTTGCTGCCTCCCTCCCGCACCGCCACGATAATTTCGCGGGCGAGTTTGGTGAAGAGCTGACCTCGCTTGACGTCAGCCACACCCTTCTGGTGTTTGATTGAAGACCATTTAGAATGTCCTGACATAGCGGTTCTCCTTAATTAATCAGCTAAATAATTCATTTTCAATTTTATCACCAAACGGACTGGTGGTCAAAGGGGAAAATACCCGGAAAGCGGGAGAGTTTGAGAGGGCATTAGCCCCAAGGTAAAACTATTTTCCCGTCTCCTTGATAAGGAGAGGGACTGAACTCCATGGGAAGCTACACGTGCTAATCAGTGTAGACATCCCACAGCAAAAATTGGCTGGTCAGACACCCTTTGTCACATGAGTTACCCGAGTTGCGTCTGGTTACTTTATATATACGTAGCGTTTTTCATGCATTTTGTAGTTACAATATTCGCTTTATCGCTTACTCAAAAATCAAGAAACAAATGACAGACATATCACCCGCCGTTCGATAGACTTTAAATTGTGGACATCAGATTCTTTAGTCTGACTGAAGAGATGGGAATGCACCACAATTGGTAGTCTACGGAGGCATACATAGTTAGTGTCTTGGGCGTATTAACCATTTTAGGGCTGAACATTCCTTTCGCCACCCCGGCTTTGGCAGCTGTACAGGCAGCGCCGTCCGGACTGACGGCGACCGCCGCCAGCGCGACCCAGGTCAATCTGGCATGGACGGATAACTCCGATAACGAGACGAGTTTCCGTATCGAGCGCAGTCTGAATAATTTCGCCACGGCGCCGAGCGCCAACTTCACCGCTTCGGCCAATGCCACAAGCTTTGGCGATACGGGCGTGACTCAGCCCAATACCTATTACTACAGGGTAATTGCGGTCAATGGCGCGGATAATTCGGCGCCTTCCAATGTAGCCATTGTAAAAGTGGACGTGCCCAATAGGCCGTCAGATTTATCGGCCACAATAATGAGCGCTACCCGGGTGGACCTCATCTGGACTGACCGGTCCATCGATGAGACTGGTTTCCGCGTTGAGCGCAGTCTGGACAACTTTGCCACCGCGCCGAGCGCCAACTTCACCGCGGCGGCCAACGCCAGGATGCTTACCGACAATACGGTGTCAGCGAATAATACCTATTCTTATAGAGTAATCACTATTAATGTGCTCGGTGATTCCGCGGCATCCAA
>JACQOM010000144.1 GCA_016202525.1 Chloroflexota bacterium
CAGTCTGAAGCCAGGCAGGCCCCTATTCCGGCTTTGGCATCCGCATACCCACCCCGGCTGCTGGCATGAGTATACGTATTGCATTCGGCGTGCGGGCCTACTGTTATACCCAGTGTGCGGCAGTAATTATCCTTGTTATAGGCACAGTTCACCATGTTACACTTAGAAATAAGGGACATTTCCATTGCTCTCACCTCCATTTGTTTCTAATATCCTAGCCAACAGGCTATTAAAAAGTCATAAAATCGATGCCGGAAAAGTTACAAAATAGTAACATTTAACCAAAAACGGCTGTGGGCACACTTAAATCAGGATTTTTATTGGTACTATTCGGTTATGGTTGGTAATGTCATTGCGAGACCATTCCACCACAGGCGGAAGGCGAAGCAATCCGTATCAATCTTTGAGATTGCCACGTAGCGGAGTTTACACTGACCCTGAGCATGCCGAAGGGGAATGTGCTCCTCGTAATGACAGTGAAAACAACCAAATGCAAACAGAACCACTTCTATCTCCACTTGCATTCCCCGAGCAAATCGTTATAAAATCGGATTGAAGCTGTTTCAAAATCTATCTAATCGTCAGCATTTTTCCGGAGATAAAAGCATCGCATACAAAATACTATTAAGAAAAGACCTGGTCTCTAAAATCCACCTGTTTAAACTCGCTGCACCAGATGTCGCCAGGAAAGCTCAAGCCGGACAGTTCGTCGTTGTCCGCATCGATGAAAAGGGTGAGCGTATACCCCTGACTATCGCCGACTGGGATAGGAAGGAGGGGAGCGTCACCATCGTTTTCATGGAGGTGGGCACAACCACCCACCGGTTGGCACAGCTTAAAGCCGGCGATTCGGTCACTGATTTTGTCGGTCCCCTCGGTCTGCCCACCCATATCGATAAATTCGGCACCATCGTCTGCGTCGGCGGCGGGTTCGCCGTAGCCACTATCATGCCCATCGCCCGCGCCATGAAAGAGGCGGGAAACAGGGTCATTTCCATTATGGGCTCGCGGAACCGGAGCCTCATCTTCTGGGAGGACGAATTGCGCCGTGTCAGCAACCAGCTGATAGTCACTACGGATGACGGCTCTTACGGGCGCAAAGCGCTGGTAACCGAGCCACTGAAAGAAATGCTGGAAAATAAGAAACCCGACAGGGTGATTGCCATCGGCCCAAGCATCATGATGAAATTCTGCGCCGAGACCACCCGGCCCTTCGGTGTCAAAACTATCGTCAGCCTGAACCCCATAATGGTCGACGGTACGGGAATGTGCGGCTGCTGCCGGGTATCTGTTGGCGGCATAACCAGGTTTGCCTGCGTAGATGGGCCTGATTTCGATGGCCACCAGGTAGACTGGGATTTGCTCTTTACCCGTCAGCGTATGTACCTCGACGAAGAAAAGCTATCCTTTGCCCAATGGCAGTCCCGCCACAGCGTTCCCTCTTAATTGGAGGTCAGCAGGTAAAACGATGCCAAAAGCTAACCTACAACGACAACCGATGCCCAGACAGGACCCCAGGATACGGGGCGGTAACTTTAACGAGGTAGCTCTGGGTTACCAGCCGGAATCGGCTCAACCTGAAGCCGACCGTTGTATCCAGTGTCCCAAACGTCCCTGCACCGGAGGCTGTCCGGTAGGGATAAATATCCCCGGTTTCGTTAAGGCCCTGCGGGAAGGCGACCTGCCGGAAGCCGCCAGGATACTTAAAGATAAAAATAGTCTGCCCGGCATCTGCGGGCGGGTCTGCCCGCAAGAGTCACAGTGTGAATCCGTCTGTGTGCTGGCCAAGAAGGACGCGCCGGTGGCTATCGGCCGATTGGAACGCTTTGTCGCCGACTGGGAGAGGACTCATAAACAACCGGCTCAACAGGCAGCTACTCCTCCAGCCAAACCAACCGGCAAGCGGGTAGCGGTCGTCGGCTCAGGACCAGCCGGCTTAACCGTAGCCGCTGATTTAGCCAGGCAGGGACACAGCGTTACCCTTTTTGAAGCGCTGCATGTTGCCGGTGGCGTACTGATGTATGGCATCCCGGAATTCAGACTACCCAAAGAAATTGTCCAGGCTGAAGTCAACTATATTACCTCTCTGGGAGTGGAACTTAAACTGGACTCGGTCATCGGCAAGATTGACACGGTGGACGAGCTACTGAGTAACGGTTATGATGCCGTTTTCCTGGGCACCGGGGCCGGCCTGCCGATGTTTCTAAATATCCCCGGTGAAAACCTTAACGGCATCTACTCCGCCAATGAATTCCTGACCAGGGTCAATCTAATGAAAGCCTATGATTTCCCCAGATACGACACGCCGGTGAAGATTGGTAAAAAGGTAGCCGTGATTGGTGCCGGCAACGTTGCCATGGATTCAGCCCGGTGCGCTCTCAGGCTGGGGGCGGAACAGGTCTCTATCATCTACCGGCGCTCCAAAGAGGAAATGCCCGCCCGCCGTGAGGAAGTGGAGAACGCTGAGGAAGAGGGCATCCAATTCCGGTTCTTAACCAATCCCAAACGCTTTCTGGGTAACGAGCAGAACCGGGTGGTCGGCATGGAGTGCTATGAAATGGAACTGGGCGAACCCGACGAAAGCGGACGGCGCCGTCCTAAAATTAAGCCGGGCAGTGAATTCGTCATCGATACGGATACGGTGATAGTAGCCCTGGGGACGACACCCAATCCCCTCATTGCCGCCACCACCGATGGACTGACAACAACCAGAGAAGGTACTATCGTCGCTGAAGAATCTACTGGGAAGACCATGAAGACCAGGGTCTGGGCAGGAGGGGATATCATGACCGGCGCTGCTACCGTTATCAGTGCCATGGGTGCCGGCAAACGCGCTGCCGCCTCTATTGATGCTTATCTCAAAGGGCTACCCTGAAAAGACGGCTCGGTTCTTAAGCCGATTTCACTTCATACGAGCCGAAGACAAAGTCCAGGTCATCCTGCAGAGCTGAAGCCTTCTCTTTAGGAAAGAGTTTTTCGTCGATGTCAATCATCAACTTAGTTTCACCCCTGGCTGAACCTACGATATGCGCTCTGAGGCATTCCTTATCGGTTTTACTTTGTTCATCCCGAATCTTGAAAGTAAGAGTACCGCGTGAAATAAATGACGATGAATCGCTGGGCAAAGAGTATGTTTCCATCTTGGCCTGGTCTAGAATTCCACCCTGTTTCTGGGTAAAATCTCTGATTTCATGATAAAGTAGCTCGGGATTTACCTCTTTGTAGGTTCTTCTGGTCTGCATTCTCCGGCACCTGACCTTCTTTTTATCCTAATCATAGCCTCAAGACTGAGCATTGTCAATCAGGCATGACTCTCCCCCACCTCCACCAGCTCAAGCTCAAGTAGTTTCTTTTACCTGCTATATTCTCCTTTGTTAATGAAAAGCATAATCTTGTGATACAATACTAAC
>JACQOM010000016.1 GCA_016202525.1 Chloroflexota bacterium
AGCAGACTATACTCGGTGTGGACATGAAGGTGAGTGAACATCGCCCTTCCTGAATCAGAGTTGGATTAATTATAACACAGGGCTAGTTTGTAGAGTAATTGGAAAAGGGATTTTTGAGAGTGAAAACCAACCGTAACAGGAAATCGTGGTATAATTTGGGATAGTTTAAGGCTTAATTCGTGGTAATCAGTCAGCGGCTATATGTCACCAATCGGCAGGAATGGCGCCAGTGGCTGGAAAAGCACCACCAGACAGCAAAGGGGGTCTGGCTGGTACATTACCGAAAGTACACTGGCAAGCCATCTATTACCTACGAGGAAGCCGTAGAAGAGGCTCTCTGCTTTGGATGGATAGACAGCATCCAGCGCCATATAGATGAGGAGTCTTATGCCCAGAGGTTCACGCCGCGAAAAGACGACAGCCAGTGGTCGGAAACAAACCTGCGGCGGGTCAGGAAGTTAATCGAAGAAGGGAAAATGACGCCGGCCGGACTGGCCAAGCTGGGCAATATTAAGGATTGGGACGAAAAGAATTGAAAATTTTAGGTGCTGCCACCCGGTGGTTATTTATATTGTGTCTGCCCTTGCTGCTGCTGACAATCGGCTTGGGCTGGGCGATAAATAGCCTCTGGCTCTATAATTACGGCTTCGAGAAATACGCCGTCAGCCAGAGCACGGGGCTGGCTGAAACGGAACTGGACAAAGCTGCCAGAGGCTTAATTTCATACTTCAACTCCGGTGAAGAATTTATCAACGTTACCGTGGTCAAGAATAACCAGCCGTTCCAACTGTTCAACCAGCGGGAGATAGTTCACCTAAAGGATGTCAAAGGACTCATCAGACTGGACTACGGCGTTTTGCTGGGAACGCTGATTTATGTTGCCGGCTATAGCGCATTTAGCCTCTATCTAAAGAAAAGGAACCGGCGGGAGCTGGCGCGGGGGGTAGTCGCAGGCAGCGGTCTTACCCTGGCTTTGATGCTGGCTCTGGGGTTAGGCATGCTGCTCAATTTCGACCAGCTATTCTTGCAGTTCCACCTCTTGAGCTTCAGCAATGACTTCTGGCAGCTCGACCCGACCCGGGACTACCTCATCATGCTTTTCCCGGGAGGTTTCTGGTATGACGCCACCCTTTTTGCCGTTCTGGCAATAGCCGGTATGGCGGTGGTACTGGGAGGAGTGAGTGCAGGTCTTCTGTTAGCGACTAGGAAAAGGCCGGCTGCTTAACCGGATTGCTAACTTTCCCTGATAGATGTCATAATACAGGATAAATCAATCAGTGATACTTACCAGAGGAGGACCAGCCATGCTTAAGGTTCGCCAGGCAACCGCTAAGGACGAAGCCAGTGTTTTTGCCCTCTTCCAGCAGCTCCCTTCCCGGCAGGCCGCCCGCGAAAATACCTTCAACGAGCAAAATAGTATCAAGACCTTCCGCGAGATGCTCAAGAATGAGGACAAAGGGACTGTCCTGGTGGCTGACGAAGATGGCACGCTACTGGGCGTTATCACCCTGTCTTATCCGACGGCCATCCGCTGCGGCGGAATATACACATCAATCGAAGAATTTATCGTCAGCGAAAAGGCACGGGGCAAGGGAATCGGCGGGCAACTTCTGGAAGCGGCCATCACCAGAGCCACCGACCGGGGTTGCGCGGAAATACACGTGGGCAATCCGAGTGAGCTGGGTTATCCCCTCTACATCCGGCACGGCATTAAAGATAACGGCAAACATCTAAAGATGAAGCTACCGAGAGAGGCTAGCTGATGAGTTTGAAAACTATCGGCTGCTGATAGCCATTAACCCGAGTTAATTCATTCTATCTTGTCTCTCTTCTCCAAATTGTGCCTTACACACAAAAGCTGGATATTCTCGGCGACTAATGAAGAACCACCCTTTGAATAAGGAATTATATGGTCAAAATGCAGATTATCCGTGCTTCCACATATTACACATCTTCCCTTATCTCTTTTCCAAACTGTTAGCTTTACCGCAGTAGGAATAATTCTATTATGCTCAATATCCTCACGTCTTACCTGCCTCGAATAATCATGTTCGTTGGTCAATTCAAGCCTAAACTTAAAAACCTTACGATTATCCGAAACTTCTTGCCAAGAATCAATCAATCTGAAAATACCATTATATGCCCAAATCCCTGATTGAATTTTCTCGTAGACCTTTACAAGTTCAGCATCGTGTTCTCCACTCCTGTACTTGACAGCTGCTTTATAAAACGATCCATTTTGAGTAGGACTGCCTCCAGAATTCTTAAGCGGCTGGTCAATAGTTTTGGGATTCGGACCTCCCGTTATCCGTGAGGCGTCGTGCCCTTCGTAGATTAGAACTTTCCCATTTTCTTCAATGCGGTCGCCATATGGTGCATCTTTACGCAAACTCATTAGAATGACACTCAACCCAGTGTGAAAATGGAAATTCATACCCCTTTGGAGATTAGCTCCTTCTTCTCTACACATGTCCAAATAGGAAATCACATCACCGGGTTGCATTGCTTAGCTCCACAGATTTCACCGGTTATTTCTTATTCCGCTCACCTTCTCCAATCTCCCCACCGCCTCGTTCTTCTCACTGATGCCCAGTTTAGTCTTACCGATTGCTTTTCTGAGCAGTTCGATTGACTGGTCGTAGGTTTTACGGTCTACCGGATAAGGAATGCCGTCCTTGCCACCGTGAGCAAAGCTGTAGCGGGCAGGGTCTCGGTAGCTGGGGGCTACCCCGTAGATAAGCTCGGCAATAAGGCTCAAGGCACGGACGGTCTTGGCGCCCACCCCGGGCAGCCCTATTAAAGCTTCAAAGTTTCCTGGCTGACGCTCATAGGTGCTTAACAGAATCTTACTGATGCTATCAGGGTGGAGGTCGGCTGTGCTCAGATAGTGGTGGGCGGGCAGGCTCAGGGTCTTTATCTTTTTGAGGTCGGAAAGAAGGGCTTCCGGCTTCTGACTGGTGGCTATCTCGGTGATGGTAGTCCGTGCGGAGTTGCTCTCCGCAGCCACCAGATTCAGCGCCTGTCCTCTGGCTTCAGAAAGTATCGCCGAGTGAGGCTCATTGACAAAGCTGATGACCGCCTCACCCAGCCAGTGGTAGCGGCGGGCGTAGCGGGTGGACTCGTTCATGCCCTGCTGGACAACTGCCCAGGAACCACCCTTGGTAAAAAAGAGGTTATGGTGATAAAGCTGGTAGCCATCCTGTACCGCCGAGCTATCTACATTGGCTGACATGCGGCTGGCATAGACCAGCGGTGCCGGATTTATTGAGATTAGCTCCCCCCAGGCCTCCAGTTCAGCCGGAGTCTTCCGTGAAGTTTTTCCCTTACCGCCGGCGACAAACAGTCCCAGGTCGCGTTCCAGCCCCTTCACCCCCTCTTTGACAGCGCCGCACAGGGTCGTCGTCACGCCGCTGGAATGCCAGTCAAACCCCAGGATACAGCCAAAAGCCTGGAACCAGTAAGGGTCGGACAGCCGCCTCAGCATCTCTTCAGGGCCGAAGTCGGCGACGATGACCACGGTAATCTCGCGGGCCAGCTTGACCATGCGCTCGAAAAGCCAGCGCGGCGCTTTACCGTAATGGAGCGGAAGATTGGCAATTCCGGTGCGTGAGGGAAC
>JACQOM010000147.1 GCA_016202525.1 Chloroflexota bacterium
AGTGGCTGCCATGATGCCCACTATTGGAGTTTCCCGACAACATATCAACCTGCGGGGCTTAATGTTGACTTTGCAGAGGCAGTGAAAAATGTCGTCAAAATCCCGGTGATTACCGTAGGTAAACTCGGCTACCCGGAGTTAGCTGAGGACGTATTACGGGATAGAAAGGCAGATTTTATTGCTCTGGGGAGGCCGTTGCTGGCTGACCCGGAGTGGGCAAACAAAGTAAAAGAGCAAAGATATGAAGATATCCGTCCCTGCATTTGCGACAATGAGGGTTGCCTCGTCAGAGCCAATAAAGGAGGGTACTTGAGTTGCACGGTAAATCCGGCCTGCGGGATAGAAAAGGAGTTTGCCATAGAACCGGCGAAAAAGCAGAAAGCCGTGCTGGTGGTCGGTGGAGGACCAGGTGGTATGGAAGCAGCCAGGGTAGCAGCACTGAGAGGGCATGAGGTGACTTTATGGGAGAAAAGTAACGCCCTGGGCGGGGCACTGTTACCAGCCTCAGCCCCCGATTTTAAGAAAGATTATCGAGGTCTGATAAATTATCTCTCCACCCAGATAGAAAAGCTTGGGGTAAAAATTGAACTCGGGAAGAAAGCGACTCCAGAACTAGTTCAGAATATGAAACCCCAGGTTATCTTCATAGCCACCGGTACCAGTCCATCTATCCCGGAGATTCCGGGGATAGAAAGTGAGAAGGTAGTTACGGCTAATGATATACTCTCAGGCAAGATGAGCGCCGGAAAATCGGTGGTCGTAATCGGTGGCGGTCTTGTTGGTTGCGAGACCGCTCTATACCTGGCTCAACATGATAAAAATGTGACTATCGTGGAGGTCTTAGAAGATATAGCTCGCGATATGTCCAGAGGGAACCGCATGCATTTACTTAAATTGCTTGCTGAGGCTAAGGTAAAAGTCCTTATTGAAACTAATACTTTAGAAGTTACCGGTGAGGGCATTACCGTTGCTGATAAAGCCGGTAAGAGAAGCGGATTGGTGGCGGATACCGTGGTGCTCGCTGTAGGTGTGATACCTCAGAGGGAACTTGTAGAAGCCTTGCAGGATAAAGTGCCTGAAGTATACGCCATCGGTGATTGCGTGGAGCCACGCAAGGTCATAAATGCCATCTGGGAGGGTTTCCGCACCGCCCGACTTATTTAGGACATAACCCGCAGATGAGAGATACGATATAACTCTGCCAAATCTCTTCCAGAGTGTCCGGTCAAGCTCTCGAGACTATTTGATGGGCGAAAGTCGCCATAGCTTTCGCAACATGCCCTGCGGGATACTCGCCCGCAGAGATTCCGGCAGCGGAATCTGTTCCACCTTCATATTACACAGCTTCCTGAAGGCAGCGAGGAACAGAGTATCCCCGGGCGCGGGAAGCACCTTGATTAACGGATTGCGCACCATAGGATCCATCACCATGTCAGCCCTGTCAAACATTATTTCGGTGTCGGAGACCTTGTGGACCTTGTATTTGGCATATCCACTTTCCGTCAGGAAGTCCCCTATGGCTTTGGCCACGGGAAAGGGGGCACCAGTCGGGATATTCATCTTTTTCTGAAGCTCGTCAAAGACCAGCTCTCCCGTGTGCTGCTTGCATCTCTCCAACCGAACCATATCCTGCGGAGTATTGCCAAACTCCTGATTAAAGGCCAGCCAGGCCATAATCACCTGAAGGTTAAAGAACTCTGTGCTTACCTTCTTAGCCGTAGCCATATTATCGCCTCCCCTAACTTGAGCTTCGCCGCATTATAGCATGAAACCGTCCCCATTATTTTCTCGTTCACTGTCACTTGGACAACATTGAACAATCCGTCTTCTTGTTCAATATGCCACACATTTCATCGTCTTTTTATCTACCGACCGCCACCCTTGTAGTCACTGACTTCCGTGCCGATGAGCACATGGTAGTCCTCTCTGTTCTTACTGCCCCTCCCCTACAAAGGAAGGGGGTCAGGCCTGTCCGACGCACAAGGCTTTGGCAGGCGGGGGGATAGGTTCGTAACCATTATGACCATATAGAAGCGTCCATCCCGCCCGCACAATCTGGCTATTGCTGCTTATCACACGATATGCTATACTCTTTAATAATTCAGATAAACCAAAACAGAAAGGGAGTTAAATTTGCCAGATACCGCTACAATTAAACAACTTTTAGAAGCCGGTGCCCACTTCGGGCATCAGACCAGCCGCTGGAACCCCCTCATGAAAAAATACATCTTTACCAAGCGTAACGGCATTCACATCATCGACCTTGAGCAAACTGCCAGTATGCTGGATAAAGCCTTAAAGTTTGTGCGTGAACTCGTCGCTGACGGTGGTTTCATCCTCTTTGTCGGCACCAAGAAACAGGCCCATGATACCATCGCCGAAGAAGCCAAGCGCTGTGGCATGTATTATGTCAATCAACGCTGGATAGGAGGAACGCTGACCAATTTTACGACTATCCAGTCCCGTATCGATTACCTGGTCCGCCTTGAGGACAGGCAGAGCCGTGGGGAATTCAACCGCCTGCCGAAAAGGGAGGCTTTAAAACTGGAAGAGGAAATCGCCCGTCTGAACCGGCATATGGGCGGCTTTAAAGAGATGGTAAGACTACCCTCTGCCTTATTCGTCGTCGATACCACCAAAGAAAGAATCGCTTTAATTGAAGCCAAACGGATGAAAATACCGGTTGTCGGCATCGCTGACACCAACAGTAATCCTGACGAGATAGACTATCCTATCCCGGCTAATGATGATGCCATCAGGGCAATTAAACTGATGTGCAGCCGGATTGCCGACGCCGTCCTCGAGGGTAAGGCTCTCCAGAATCCGGTGACAATCGGGGAAGGACAGACGCAGGAAACGCCACAACCGGTGGCTGCCCCAACTGCCGAGCCTCTGGTTCTCGTACCCGAGGCTAATAAGACCTAGCAGAAGATTGGAGGATGTGTTGAAGATTTCAGTTGACAGAGTCAAAGAGCTGAGAGAGCAGTCCGGAGCCGGTATCATGGAATGCCGCAATATCCTGACTGAAGCAGGCGGCTATATGTAAAAAGCTCTCCAGATTCTAAAAGAGCGTGCTTTATTTAATTTAGAGAAGAAAAGCGACCGTGAAGTCTCTCAGGGGCTGATAGAGGCCTATATTCATGCCGGGGGACGCATCGGGGCGATGGTTGAAGTAAATTGTGAGACTGACTTCGCCGCCCGCACCGACGAACTCAAGCAGTTAGCCCATAACCTGGCAATGCAGATAGCCGCCATGCCTCCTCAATTTATTGCTCGGGAAGAAGTCCCTGATGGAACTGAAGTGGATGCTCAGACGGCCTGTCTGCTTCAGCAGCCTTACATAAGAGACCTCACTCTGACCGTACAGGACATCATTAACCAGTCCATTGCTAAAGTGGGAGAAAATATCAAGGTAAAAAGATTTGCCAGATTCGAACTGGGGCAATAGTAAAATACTCCAGACGTGTTAGAGGCAATGACTACTACCAGATATAAGCGTGTCTTACTTAAGCTCAGCGGTGAAGCCTTCAGCGGCGACAAAAACTATGGCATTGACGCCGCCACTTTAATCAAGATTTCCCAGCAGATAAAACAGGTAGTAGACATGGGCATAGAGCTGGCTATTGTTGTCGGCGGTGGCAATATCTGGCGTGGTAGCAAGGCCGCCGAGGATGGCTTCGATAGAGTCACCGCTGACTA
>JACQOM010000148.1 GCA_016202525.1 Chloroflexota bacterium
CGTCCGCTGTGTTCAGCCAGGCCGTGGACAAGCAGTAATAGAGCCTTTGGTCTTTCATCCGGCAGCCAGCACTGATAGTAGAGGTTAAGGTTTTTGTATCCGCTAAATCTGCCTTCCAGATGCTCCATATCATGTCCACAGCCAGGCGAGGGCTATGCCCAGTAAGGCTCCGGCTAACACCTCGAGTTTAGTGTGACCGATTAGTTCACGCAGGTGTTGCTCGAATGCTGGCTTTCCCAGGAAAAGTTCAGTTATCATCCTGTTGATGATAGTGCCCTGCTCGCTTATTTCCTGGCGTAACCCGGCGGCGTCATACATCACAATGGCAGCCAGAATGACGCTAAGAGCGAAGACAGTCGAGTCTATGCCGTGTAACAGGGCAATGCTTGTGGCTAGAGCGCAGACCAGAGTGGCGTGGGCACTGGGCATTCCTCCCATACTAATCAGGGAAGATAAGTTTATTTGTCTTTCACTTATTGATGAGATGATTGTCTTCAGCGTCTGAGCTACAGCCCAGGCACCCAGAGGAATCCATAGTGGTTTGTTGCTTAGCAGTAGCTCCAGAGTGCCCTCCTTGTCGAAGAGATAGTTTTATTCTGTATTTCGGAATTTAGCAAAAATTTAGAATATCATATCCGCTGTCTTTCCGGGCGGCCAAACGGGATTGAGTCAACTATTTTTCCTGAATAGTTACTCGCGTCATGACATCGCCGTTTTGAAGCTTTTCGAGGACATCCATGCCCTGTATTAGCTGGCCGAATACCGAGTGCTTGCCATCGAGGTGGGGTTGAGGGGCATAGGTAATAAAAAACTGGGAGCCATTGGTATTGGGTCCGGCATTAGCCATTGACAGGGCTCCGGTAACGTGGCTGTGCTTGGTAAATTCGTCGGTAAAGGAGTAGCCGGGGCCACCCATGCCGCTCCCGGTGGGGTCGCCTCCCTGTGCCATGAAGCCGGGGATAACACGGTGGAAGGTTACGCCATCATAGAACCCCTCGCGGGCAAGAAAGACGAAGTTGTTGACTGTTCTGGGAACATCCTTGGCGAACAGTTCCAGTACCAGTTTTCCTTTTTTAGTTTCGATAGTGGCTGTGTACTGCTTGCTGGTATCAATGGTCATCGGTGGTGGCGCTGAATAGGTTTTACGTTCTGTTTTCATTTCTGGTGGCGCTGAGGAAGTCGTCGGCGCTGGTGCGCTCCCGCCGCATGAGACGGAAAGCGTTATCCCCAGAGCCAAGATGACGCCAGTTATTCGGGCTAGTGTCCCGGTTGTCATCGGACTTTCTCACTCCTTTCTATTCAAACAGTTTACTCGTCTCACGGAACGAAAGCAAGACCTATTTAGTGTGATTGTTACTATCACTGCTGCGGCTCGCAGGGAACTGACAGCCTTCGTCTCAGGGTCTTCAGATTGACGACATCTTCCTTGTTATACTGCAATAGCCGCGCCAGCGCATTCTGGTCGCCGTCATTATGGTATTGCCACCACAGCATTATCGCCTCGAATCCGTTGACGCCCGTTAGTTCCCGGTAGATGCCGAGCTGCCTCTCTACCGCTTTGAAGCCGCCATAGAGCTTCTGCCGCCAGCAGTCATACATCAGGTCATGATGGTTGCGATATTGAGCTAAATCGATATCCAGAGCCATCTGTATGAAGGGGAGGTCGAACCGGCTGCCGTTGTAGGTATAGATGGTATGAACATTTTCCAGAGCTTCACATAGATTGTCTCTGGTGACATTGTCGCCGACCAGTTGAATCATGGTGCCGTGGCGGCTGTCGTCGACATGAATGCCGATGACCGTAATAGTGTCATAAGCGGCGGATAAGCCGGTCGTCTCGATATCAAGGTAAGCCTCGAACATGGCGGTTGCCTTTCGGTTTATATTTTGATAAAGATTGTACTGGTTTCTCCCCCGAATGTCTAGGGATTGTATCGCTCCTTTTATTCATTTTTGGTTGTGGTAGGTTAATAAACAACCAAGATTAAGTAAAACCTAGCTCTGCTATTGAGTGTTTAACCTGATGAAGTTATTGACTTTGTGAGGGGAGGTGGTCTACCATTCTCAGCAGAGAATAATATGACTGATAGAGAGAGACCGATTATTGCCATAACCATGGGTGATGCTGCCGGCATCGGCCCGGAGATTGTTGCCAAAGCTCTGCTCTCGGCGGAAATATATAGAATTTGCCGTCCTCTGGTGGTGGGTGAAGGCGTCATCATGGAGAAGGCGGTAAAGCTGGTCAAAAAGCCATTAAAACTGCATCCGGTGAAAACCGCCGCTGAGGTTAAAGGTCAGCCGGGCACTATCGACTTGCTGGACCTGCATAATCTCAAGCGAGAGGAGGTTGTCTTGGGGCAGCTCTGCTCTCCCTGTGGCCGGGCCTCCATGGAATATATCGCTGAGGCGGCGCGGTTGGCTCTGGGGGGTGAAGTCAAGGCTCTGGTCACGGCGCCGATTAATAAGGAAGCGACCAGGCTGGCGGGCTATGGGGAGGTGGGACACCTGGAATACTTGGCGCGCCTGACCGGTGCCACCGAATACGCTACCATGCTGGTTAGCGGGCCCCTCCGTGTCGTTCACCTGACCACCCATCACTCACTGAGACAGGCTTGCGCTCTGGTAACTGAAGAGAGGGTGCTGGCCAGGCTTAAGCTGACCGACCATTCTTTCCGGGGGTGGGGTATCGAGCACGCGCGCATCGCCGTGGCGGCGCTTAATCCCCATGCCAGTGAGGGCGGTCTCTTCGGTTCCGAGGAGGCTGAGAAAATCGAGCCGGCGGTAGCCGCCGCCCGGAAGTTGGGCATCGATGCCCGCGGTCCTTTCCCTGCCGATTCGGTGTTTAACCGTGCCCTAGGCGGAGAGTTCGATGTCGTCCTTGCCATGTACCACGATCAGGGGCATATTCCGGTCAAGGTGTATGGTCTGGAGAGAAGCGTCAGCGTTGCCCTGGGGTTGCCGCTGTTGCGGACTTCTGTAGACCACGGTACTGCGTTCGATATTGCCGGCAAGGGTGTCGCTAATGCTAAGAGCCTGGAAGAGGCAATCAAGGTGGCGGTCAGGCTGAGCGAAGAGAAAAGGTTGCTCGATTCTTAGTATGGATGTGATACAAAATGTCAGAAAAGGGAAAGATATCAAAGCCAACGAGGTGCCGCTGGCGGGTGAGACGGAGCCACCTCCTATAGGGTTCTGAAGGGTAGGTCAGGGTTAAGTCTTCTTAAAGACGGCAGTGACGCTCTTATTCGAGTTCATGGTGATGGTGACTGCACTGACATTGCCGGAGGCAGCACCTTCCCAATGGTCGAAGCGAAAACCTGAAGCGGCAATGGCCGTGAGCGTGACCGCCGTGCCATCGTCGAAGGTGCCGCTAGCGGGTGAGATGGAGCCGCCGCCCGCAGGGTTCACCGATGTAGTCAGTGTGAAAACATTTTTGAAGACGGCAGTGACGTTCTTGTTGGAGTTCATAGTCATGGTGACTGCGCTAACATTGCCGGAGGCAGCGCCTTCCCAGTGGTCGAAGCGATAGCCTGAGATTGCAATGGCAGTGAGCGTGACGGCCGTGCCATCGTCGAAGGTGCCGCTAGCGGGCGAGACGGAACCGCTGCCGGCGGGGTTTACCGAGGTTGTCAGAGTGAAAATCTTCTTGAAAGCGGCAGTGACGTTTTTATTGGAGTCGATAGTGATGGTGACTGCGGTGATGTTACCGGAGGCAGCGCCTTCCCAGTGGTCGAAGCGATAGCCTGAGGCCGGGCTGGCCGTGAGCGTAACGGCGGTATCCTTGGCAAACCTAGCATCTGTCCCGGGGGTGGGATTTAACGACACCGAGCCTTCGGTGAAGTTGGCGCTGGAACCAGTAACTGCCTGATTATTGATAGCGAGCAGAAAGCGCAACTCAAAGAGCACCGTGACCTGTTTATCGTTGGTAATCGTTACGGTGGCCGGATTGGAGGCATCGTTACCGGTGCCAGCCCAGTTTTTCCAGCCGTAACCCAGGTTCGGGCTGGCGGTAAGAGAGACTTTGGTGCCATAAGCGTATTTACCATCGTCCTCCGGAGGAGGGTTCACCGACACCGAACCTTCCGTAAAGTTTATTACTGAACCGATAAGCAACTGGTTGCTAACTGTGAGCGAGAAGCGTGGCTCGAAAGCAACTGTAACATTCTTATTGCTGCCGCTAATGGTAACCGTGGCCGGATTGAAGGTGTCTTTGTTAGTACCGAGCCAGCCTGTCCAATCATAGCCAGAATCCGAACGGGCAGTGAGCGTTACGATGGTGCCGCTGGAATATTTGCCGTCGCCCCCGGGAGGAGGGTCGATTGTTACCGAGCCTTTGCTGAAACTTACAAAGGAGCCGATAACCGACTGATTATTGATAATCAGCGAAAAACGCGGTTCAAAATTAACCGTTATCTGTTTATCCCGGCTCATCGTGATAATGGTAGGGTTTGATGCATCGTTCTCACTGCCGGCCCAGCTTTTCCAATCATAACCCGGAGCCGGGGTGGCGGTGAGGGTGACTTGAGTATTCCTGGTATATTCGCCGACGGACTGGGGGGCGGGGCTAACTGATACTGAGCCGGTGCTAAAGGTGATGCTATTGCCGGTCACTTTCTGGCCGTTAATGGAAAGGGTTATGGCCGGCGCCCTTAATAAGAAGAAACCTACGGAGGCGAATGCCACCACCGTAAGGATGACGAGCATCCACCATTTCTTGTGGAGGAAATAGAGCCGTACTATTGTGTAGATGGCGCTTAAAGCCACCAGAGTTATGATACCCAATAAAACGTCGCGCATCTGGAAAAAAATGTAAGAGACAAGCGCCATGATTAATGGTATCCAGAAATACGCGAATACTTCTTGCAGAAATTTCTTCATTCTATACCGGGAATCCTGGGACGCCTGCACCTTCTGGTGTGTTCTTATTTGTTGTCTGAGACTATATTCTAGCTATACTTTCATACTTTGTAAAGCCGCGGTTTGCATTTGGTTGAGGGATACCCCACCCGGATTGCCACGCTGTGCTCGCAATGACAGAGGGTTAGCGGCGCACTATGGATATAACCAGCATGGAACCGAGGATGACAGCGATGATATAGCCAATGAATCCGAGTAAAGGGATGTTACCCACAAAGGGCGGCACTTTAGCCAGCACTATCACCGAGGAGGATACCAGCAATGCCGCGATAATGATGGTGAGCGATGTGCGATTGGCGACCCGGTCCATGGTCCGCCGTATCGGCTCAAGCCCTACGTGTTCGAACTCAATCTTGAGCCGTCCCTTTCTGAACTCACGCAGAACAATACCAATATCGTAAGGCAGGTCTCTCACCATGTCTGAGGCATCAATGAACCAGTAATAGAGCTCCCGCGGCTGACGCATGGGATTCAGTTTTTGGGTAAGGACTTTCTGAGCGTAGGGTTTACCGAGGTCCGCCAGGTTGAAATCGGCACCAAGTGAGCGAGCGATTTCTTCCTGGGTGGCAATGCTCTTGGTAACCCAAATGAGCTGGGGGCGAAGTCTGGCGCCGTGTGTTATGACGGACTGCATCATAGCAAAGAGCATGCCCGCAAGACGGAGTTCACGTATCGGAATATCGCCGTACTCCTTGACAATAGCGGACATGGATGGCTCCAGCTCCTCGGCCGGTATTATTTCTTCAGATTCCATTAGCTCGTTCAGCGCCCGGGCGACCCGTTTTTCATCACTAACTGAAATAAAGTAGACCAGCTTTGCCAGTCTTTCACGGTCGCGCAGGGATAGTATCGCCATCATGCCGAAGTCCACCAGGCCGATGATATTGCCCGGCAGCACAAAGATATTGCCGGGATGCGGGTCGGCATGGAAAAAGCCGTGCTGGAAAGTTGCCTTGAATGCCAGAATAGCGCCACGTCTGGCGATTAGCTGCAAGTCATAGCCCTCATCGATGAGTCTCTGTGTCTCCGAGATGTTGATGCCGTCCAGGTATTCCATGGTGAGGACGCATCTGGTGCACACCTCCGGAAATACTTCAGGTATGTGAATCGTGTCATCGTTGGCGAAGTTCTGTGCAAAGCGGCGTATGTTGTTGGCTTCCATCCGGAAATCAAGCTCCCTATTGATTTGCTGGGCAAACTCTTCTACCAGTCCTACGGGGTTAATAAGGTAGACCATGGGTGAGTAGCGCTCGGCGAGGCGCGCTACTCTGCGCATGATATCGACGTCCATCTCAGTGATCTCGACAATGTCAGGGCGCTGTACCTTGAGCACTACCTGGTTGCCTTGAAAAACCGCACGGTGGACCTGGGCGAGCGATGCTGCCGCCAGAGGCGTTTCATCAAAGCTCTCGAATAGTTCGCTGATTGGCTTGCCTAGCTCAGTCTCAATGATGCTTTTGATGGTGTCTATCGGAACGAAATGGACGGAAGCCTGTAACTTCTTGAGTTCGACGATAATTTCTGGCGGCACCAGGTCAGGGCGTGTGCTGAGCATCTGGCCCAGTTTGATAAAAGTCGGTCCCAACTCTTCGAGGGCGAGGCGGAGTCGCTGAGGGGTAGTGAGAGTGGCAAGCTCATGTTCGCGTCGGAAGAGCTTCCTTTCGATATTGACGTGTTGCCAGATACGGATACGGGATAAAACTTCACCAAAACCGTACTTGGCAAGCACATTGACGACTTGTTGGAAACGTCTAAAGTGCTTAATGGTGCTGCTGGGCATCATCAGACGGCGCATAGTTCGGGAGTCAGGCTGCCCCTTTTTTGACCTGGACAGTCACCTTTTTGGGTTTGGCTCCAGCCGCCTTTTGCAGAGTGATGCGGAGGATGCCGTCCTCATACACGGCTTCAATATTCTTGGTATCGACACCGGATGGGAGTTCTACCTCGCGGTAGAAATTGCCATAGGCAATCTCACTGCGGTCATAGTTCTCTTCTTTGATGCCGCTTTCCGGTTTTCTCTCCCCTTTGAGCGTCAGGGTATCGCCGGAGATGAAGGCATCGATGTCTTCCTGCTTCATACCGGGGAGTTCGACTTTGACGATGACACTATCACCTTTTTCAAAGATGTCTATCGAAGGGGACCAACCCTTTACTTCCTCGGGAATGCGCTCCCAAACGGCACGCATAACAGGGCGGACAACGTCCTCTTCAAACCGCCGGCGCATCTCTTCCAGTTCACGGGGGGCTCGCCATAGCGCCGAACCCCGGCGAAATCTGCCTCTTTCTGTTGACATAGCTGACCTCCTTTCGTCTTTTTCGCTTTAACTTTAATGTTGCTGCAATCTTAATTTTAGCACACGAATAGTAAAATGTCATATCAGAATAGGGGACTGTCAAACTTTTCATCTGAATATTCCCCATTTGTCATACGGACTCACACAGTTTATAATTCGATATAAGTAGGTAACCAAAGGGGTGTAAAATGGGCGAACAATCCGACCAATTAAGGTTTGCCGTACTAATTGATGGTGACAATGCTCAGGCGTCTCTGCTTCCTCAGATTCTAGCAGAGGTGAATAAAGTCGGGTTGATAACCATCAAGCGGATATACGGAGACTGGACTACTACCAACATGAATAGCTGGAAGAATTCGCTTCACAAGCATGCGATTCAGCCCATGCAGCAGTTCAGGTATTCAGTCGGCAAGAATTCTACAGATAGCGCCATGATAATCGACGCGATGGATTTGCTGCACAGTAACAATGTGAGCGGCTTCTGCATTGTTGCCAGTGACAGCGACTACACACGGCTGGCGACTAGAATCAGAGAGGAGGGCCTTTTCGTCATCGGCGTGGGAGAGAAGAAGACCCCGGAAGCTTTTACTAATGCCTGTAACCAGTTCATCTACTGTGAAAATCTGGTTGGAACCAGAGAAATGAAAACGAAATCAGCCAAGGAAGAGAAACCTGAAATACCCGACCCTTTACCCCTTCTCCTCGACGGGTTCAATTTAGCCGCTAAGGAAGAAGAATGGATTCATCTGTCTTCGCTAGGCTTTGTCCTTCGCCAATTGGACCCGGCATTCGACCCCCGGACATACGGTCACCAACGCCTGCAGTCTCTTATCAAAAGTTATCCCAAGACATTTACGCTCAAACGGGACAGTTCAAGAAAGCCGCCGGTAGTATACGTCGCGCTGACGGCCCCGTAAAAGAATGCAGAGCTTATGAGCTATTCGAAAAGTATCCTGCTGTATCAAGACGAGCCTACACATGGAATGGTTCTTAATCTTATTATTGTGATAGTGCCTGGGATGCTGTTGCTTTCGAGCATTTACTTGTGGTCATCGGGTGACAGCGCTGGTGGTCTGGCATTGTTGTTTGAAGCTTTGTTTGTCGGTCTTATCTTTCGGTTTGTATTCCCCCGCAGATATCAGGTGTACGAAGACCACTTGCGCATCGTGCTCGGCGGACCGTTTTCAGTCAAGATTGGATTCGACCAGATAAAAACGGTAGAAGTAACGAGCAAGATGGCTTTTACTGTAAATTTTGCAACTGCTGTGACCAGGACTTATGTGAGAATAATCCCAAGGAAGGGGTTGAGTATCGCCATAACCCCAAAATCCAACGAATTGTTTGTCGATAATGCCAACCGGGCCTCAAGTGAGTGGGCGAGAACCAGAATAGTCGAGGCTCCAGCGAGAACAACCAGATAACACAGAGCATCCGAGGCGGAAGAGGCAATAAAGGTGGCGGTAAGGCTGAGTGAAGAGAAAAGATTGCTTGACTCTTAGTATCGGTGTGATACAAACTGTCACAATGTTCAAGATTGCGTGCTATAATCTTATTGTCGCTATAACCTGAGCATTAATTTCACAAAGGTAAGGCGTAAGGCATATTCCATGAGAAAGTTTCGTTTCTGTCCTAATTGCGGACATACGGTTTTCGGCACCGAATGTACCTGGTGTCACTATGTTTTTACGAGCGGGACTCCTGCCAAGGAGGCCGAACCGCAGACAATTCAGGGTGTCAGTCAGCCGGAACAGGCCGCCGCGGATTTATCGACCGAAACCCAACCTGGAAACGGTGGACAATTAACCACGATGGTCGTCATCGATGCCCAGCAAAAGGCACGGCGCATCATTCATGAGGCAGAACAAAGCGCCCGGATATTGGTAACTAAGGCCACGGCTGAAGCCGATTTGCAATCAAAGACGATTATTGCCCGTGGCCATCAAGAGGCGGAGCAGGTTTTAAGCAAGGCAAAGCAAGAGGCAGAGCAAATACTGGGCAAATCGAAAGAAACGGTCAGGGAGTTGACTGAAAAAGCCAGGGCTGAGGCCGATGCGAAATCGGCGGCGGTTATCGCCAGCGCCCGCCAGGAGGCGTCCCAAATCTTGAGTAAGGCGGGGCAAACAGCGGTTGAGCTGGCCAATATGGCTAAGGCTGAGGCTGAGGCGCAGTCGGCTGCAATTGTCGCTAACGCCCGCCAGGAAGCGGAGCAACTATTGAGTAAAGCAAAGGAAGAAGCAACTCGTGTCTTGGGCAAAGCAGAGCAAACGGCTGTTGGGTTGGTTGATAAAGCCAGGGTAGATGCTGATTCGCAGGCAAAGACGATAATTGCCGATGCCCGTCAAAAGGCTGAGCAGGTCCTCGTTGATGCGAAAGAGACAGCCAGAGCATTAGCCAATAAAGCCAAAACTGAAGCTGATGCGCAGTCGGCTGCCGTTATCGCCAATGCCTGGCAAACGGCAACTCGAGTCTCACGAGAAACAGAGCAAGCGGCCAAAGAATCGGCTGATAAATCCAGGGCTGAAGCCGAGGTGAGATTGGCTACGGTTATCGCCAGCGCCCGCCAGGAAGCGGAGCAGATTTTGAGTAAGGCAAAACAAACAGCCAGTGAACTGATATCTAAAGAAAACGTGAGAAAAGAAGCCGAAGCTGAGTCAGCCAGGTTAATTGCCAGCGCCGGAGAAAAGGCGAATCTAATCCTGCGCGAAGCAGAGCGGATTGTTGTGGAACGGGCTGCTAAAGCCAAAATCGAAGCTGATACGAAGTCGGCGGGGATTATCACTAATGCCCAGCAAGATGCGGCTCGTATTTTGCGTCAAGCAGAGCAGACGGCTATCCAGTTAACTGACAAAGCCACGGCTGAAGCCGATGCGAAGTCGGCGGCAATTGTCGCTAGCGCTCGGCAGGAGGCGGAGCTGCTCTTGAGCAAAGCAGAGAAAGAGGCAGCCGAAACCGATATTAAATCGGCTACGCTTATCACTAATGCCCGTCAAGAGGCGGAGCAGCTTCTGAGCAAGGCAGAGCAAGACGCAGCGGAAACCGATGTCAAATCGGCGACGATTATTGCTGACGTCTGGCAAGAAGCGGAGAAAAAGGTAGCCAAACGGACGGCTAAAGCCAAAGCTAAGGAGCGTGCGAAATCGGGGGCGATTGTCACGAGTGCCCGCCAGAAGGCGGTTCAGGTCTTGCACAGGGCGAGACAAACTGCCCGGGGCTTAACAACCGCTAAGGAGAAGGCAGGAAAGGAAGCCAAGGCTGAACCGGCCAGGGCGGCTGCCGGTGCCGTGAAAAAGGCGGCTCAGGCCACGCGTAAAGCAGAGAAAACGACTGCGGCGGATAAAGCCAGAAAACATTAAGCAAAGCCGCCTGTTTTTACACAGCTCCGATTTGTTCCCCGATGTAGCTTAGATTGAGTTCTTCCAGTTTCTGCTTGGTGGGAACACCCTCTTTATCCCAACCTCTGAACTTATAATATTCATCCAGCATCACCTCGAATTTGGCTTTATTGACGCCGATGATGCCATGAGGGGTTTCTTTCTCGACAAAGAATTTCTCCGGAAGCGTATCGTCCTTTCTCTTGAACCCCTCGCGAACATTGAAAGCTTTCTCCATGGTGAAAATTCGCTCGCCCGCTTTGAGCAACTCATCGCCGTCCATCTTAACCCCGGTGGCTGCCGAGAATAACGGGGCTAAATCATCGAGGCTCAAGATGTCGCCGCTAAACTGGCTGAGGAACATACAGGTTCCCAGAGAGTCGACAGCCGCAAAAAGGTCCTGTGTCATGCTCAGACCCGCCCCCTGTCCCAGATTGGCGCGTTTATCGAGTCGCTGTTTGAACACCTCATCACTCATCGCCGCCTTCACCCTGGAATGGTCCTTAAGTGATGATGTCCATGATGTCCCTCTATGTAGGGTACCTCCGACCGGTGCCGTTGCCCAGCCCAGATGCCCGATATAGGCCGAGCCTTCCCCGGGGAAATAGCCGCTCATTTCCATGCCCTTAACAGTATTGAGACAAACCTCCGAACCACCGATTTGCCTGGAGGCTCGCTGCGAGCCTTCCGCCAGGAGATTACCCAGAAAACCGTCACGGTGAGCAATCTTAGGCAGCAGTTGAATAACGGCATCGACATTGCCCCAGCTTAAGTCGAGGCCACCGGTATCCTCAACGGTGAGCAGTCCCCTCTGAAAGCACTCCATGGCAAAGGATATCGTCATGCCGGTAGTCTGAGTGTCCAAACCCAGCTGGTCGGATAAGGTGGCCATCTTCAACGCTGCGGCCAGGTTGGTACTGCCGATAACCTGGGCGTAGGGGTAGGTAGTGCCGTACTCGGCGGCGCCGCCGTGAGTAGCATAGGGCCCTTCTTTAACCTGGTAGTGTGAAGTACAGGAGATGGGGCAGGCAAAACAACCGGTGTTTTTCACCTTATACTGAGACACATAGACCGGCGCGGTATAGTCCTCCCACCCATTCATGTATCCCTCCTGGGCATTTCTCACCGCCTTCGTGCGGCTCTTGTCCTGGTTATCGAAGTAGTTGAAGGTTCCTCCGACCTTAAATTTCTGGTGGAATGTTGAATTTTCGAGCTTTCCCAGGCAGTGTTTTACAGCTTTGTAGAATTCGGCGGGGTTGGCTATCTTGACTGAGCCAGTCCCCCGCACCACCACGGCTTTGAGATTCTTCGAGCCGGCTACTGCCCCTAATCCACCCTTCCCTCCTGCCCTGATTGTGTTGCAAATTAACTTGCTGGTACGGCCCAGGTTTTCACCGGCCGGTCCGATGCTAAGCTCACGAATCTCCCGGTCACCGAGTTCCTTGACGAGCAGTTGGTGCGTGTCCCAGGTGGTCTTACCCCAGAGATGAGATGCGTCTCTCAATTCGACACGGTGGTTGTTAATCCATAAATAGACCGGCCTGGGAGACCGCCCATAGAAGATAATCTGGTCATAGCCGGCAAACTTCAATTCGGCGGCAAAGTCCCCGCCACCACTGCCATCGCCGAATGTGCCGGTCAAGGGGCTTTTGGCAGTTACCTTCCACCTGGCGTTACCCGGCGCCATAGTTCCAGCAAGAGTGCCTACTCCTATTATAAAGATATTCTCCGGGCTTAACGGGTCGATACCCGCTCCTACTTCATCAAAAAGAACCTTAGAATTAAACCCCCTGCCGCCCAGATATTCGAGCCGGAAATCCTCCGGCAGTGGTTCTTTGACTATTTTGCCTTCAGTCAGATATACCTTTAAGCGTTGTCCTGCCCAGCCATACATTGAATTGCCCTCCTCATAATTGGAAGCTCTAGCTACCAGCCCTGCTTATCTCTCGCATTTTAAGTTGCAGTCTTGAGGTCTCATTTATAAAGGATTTTCTGGCCGGTGAAGCAGGGTCAACCTCGTTTAGCAGAAGAGCTTTTCGATTGCATATCTTGACACACTCAGGGTCGCCCTCACAGAGGTCGCAGACAAAGGCAATATTTCTCTCCCTATCTACGGTGATAACATCCAGCGGGCAGGCGACGACACAGGCCTCACAGCCGGTGCAAGACTCCTTGTCAACCAGTATTGCCCCTGTCTTTTCATCCCTGTGCAGTGCTTCCACAGGGCAACTTCTGACACAGGGGGTATCGGCACACTGCATGCAGAGTAACACGGCATGTCGGCCGAATTCTTCGTCCCTCAGAATCTTGATACGTGACCTGCTGGCACTGCATTCCTGTTCGTGCTGCAGGGAACATACCATCTCACAACATCTGCAGCCTGTGCAATTGTCCGGGTACACCTCGATTAACTTCATTTTGCGGGTCTCCTTTTCCAGGGAACGGGATATAATATTATAAGCAGCAGAAACTATCGCTATGTCAAGCCAGGTATCAACTTGTAGGCTACTCCCAGCAGACCACCACCCACCACCAACCAGGCTGAATTGACCTTGAACCGGAAGACCAGAACCAGGGCAACGACAACGAGGGCTATGGTAAACCAGTCGACCACTCCGGCACGTCCTAGAGTCCAGGTGACACCCACCATTAAGCCGAGGGCAGACACATTGACGCCATCAAGAAATGACCCTGACCACCATTTCTTACGTAATAAGGGCACGAAACGGCTTAGCAGGGCAACGAAGAAGAACGACGGCAGAAAAAATGCCAGGGTGGCGAGCAATGCCGATGGCCAGCCTCCCATAAGATAGCCGACGAAGGTAGCGCTGGTAGCCACCGGCCCTGGCGTAATCTGTCCTACCGCAATCGAGTCCAGAAGCTGCTGGTGGTTGAGCCAACCCAGATGGACGACAAACTCGGAGTTAAAGAAGGCAAAGAGCACATAGCCGCTGCCGTAGAGGACCGCGCCAATCTTGAGAAAGGTCAGGAACAGGGTCGTCTGGCTGAAGGGAACAACACTGGCAGAGAGCACCGGCAGTGGCGAACTGAATAGCGGTAATAGCGCTAATGTGGAGAATCCCTCCTTCAGGAGACGCCGCACGAGGTGGAAGAGCAACACCACTGCCGCCCCGTCAAAGAGGAGGGCAATCTCATTGAAGCCGAGCAGGTAAAGGGTAATTACGGCAACCCCGACTGCGGCTGTTAGCGTGTCTTTGATGCCTTTCCGTCCCAGGTCCCACAATGCCTGAATGACGATGGCAATGACGACTGGTTTGACACCGTAGAGCACCCAGCCG
The DNA here is from genome assembly GCA_016202525.1 of Chloroflexota bacterium. The sequence goes on from JACQOM010000148.1 coordinate 13,879, forward strand.
ACCTGTGGGAGTGAACCGTAGGTCACATAGACCCAGGCAATCGCCAGCGTAGCTATCATCCCCGGTATGATAAACAGTATTCCGCTGACAGCATACCCGAGCCAGCCCGCTCGTACGAGGCCAAGATATAGCGCCATTTCAGTGGCATTAGGCCCCGGGATAAGGTTGGTAGCACCCACCAGGTCAAGGAAACCCTGGTCGTCGAGCCAGTGGCGGCGTCTCACCGTCTCCCGCTGCATAATGGCGATATATGCGGCCGGGCCGCCGAACGCCGTTGCCCCGATGCGCAGAAAAAGCAGGGCAGTTTCTTTCAGGTAAGTGCGCTTCACGGACATACTGTAACATATTCACGTATTTCGTATAATAGCCGCCGGTAAGGATATTGCCAGTGCTCGCAGCTGGAAAAGGCAATCAGGGTGGCGGGCAGGCTGAGTGAAAAGAAAAGGTTGCTCGATTCCTAAGAATCGGTGTGATGCGAAATGTCATCTTGTGACCCAGCGTCTCCACAGCTTGCGTTGAACCTTCTGAGTTTTCGTGCAACGGCTCAAGTACCGAATGTTCCACATGAAGGTTGCTGTTCGAATCCAACCCCCGCTACCAATTAGATTTGAAGGGGCGCAGCCGTAAAGGTCGTGCCTTCACTTTATTGGATTGCCTTGAAAATTTCTGGTTGTTCCGGGCCTTCAATGATGAGCTCGGCTACCGCTCCTCTATCAATGGCACGAGTCAGAGTGTGGTCGACCAGAAGATATTTCCCGGGTACTTCGGCTTTGAATTCTACCATGACCGCGCCACCAGCGGGGACAAGAGTGGTTTGCACATTCCGCCGTGGAGGCGAAATGATATCGCCTTCTAGATAAACTTTATCAAAGATGCCGCCAATCAGGTGCAGGCTGGAAGGGATGAACGTACCCGCGCCAAAGAAAATGCGGATTGTCTCGCCGGTTTTTGCCTTTAGGACATGTTCTCCGGTAAGTGCTCCTACCCGACCATTAAAGACGAAGTACTCGGGACGTTCCTCTTTTAATTTGGCTAAACTAAACTCCTGATGGCCTTTTTCAGCGACTCCGCCCTTAGTATAGAATTCGCTCTGCACAACATAAAATTCCCGGTCAACCGGCGGCAACCCTTCTTTCGGCTCAACGAGGATTAAGCCGTACTGTCCGTTAGCAATGTGGGTAGGGATATGGGGACTAGCGCAATGATACACATAGAGACCGGGGCGAGTTGCTTTGAATTGAAAGGCCTTAGTTTCACCGGTAGCGACCTGCATGACCATTGCGCCACCACCGGGACCAACTACCGCATGGAGGTCAATAGAATGCGTTTCATGCCCAGCCAGAAAATGTTCCATGGTTGACATGGTTGACATGTCCATCCCATCGCTCTCATCAGTGTGAGTGAGGCGAATGACCACTGTGTCCCCTTCTTTTACCCTAATGAAGGGACCCGGTACGGTACCGTTATAGGTCCAGTATTCATAGGTTACCCCTGACATCAGTTCAGCGATAACCTCTTTGGTCTGTAGTTCAACCACCACCGTAGTATTTTCTTTCCGTGAAATAGGTGGCGGGATGTTGTCTGGCTGGTAGCTAATATCAGCGGCCGTTACCGCCTTCGCCGGAAGCACCATCTCCTGAGACGGCGTGGTCTCTTTCGGCGGTGCCAATGTACAGGCCGTCACCAGGATGCTTACCAGTAGTGTTATCACAAAAAAAGTCTTGCTCATCTTCACCATCTTTCTTCAATCCCTCACCGATTCGTAACAAGATAAGACCTTGCAAGCAGTGGTTAAAAGAAAAAGTCAAGGCGGCCGTAGTTCCACTACAGACTGCTATCCGGCTGCCTTGACAATTTTCCGCAATAAATCAGCCTCAGGGCTTGATGGCTTTTTTCTCCGCCGGGCTAATGAAATAGAGATGGAGGTCCCAGTGAGCTACCGTATAGCCTTCGTGTCCCTTAGGCAGGAAGCCGATATCCACATGGTTAATGGTTGCCCCCACGGGCATGTCGGCCATGGATTTGAATGTCTCGAGTCCCGCGGGTGTGGGGATGCTCATATCCATCAAATCTTTCTCGGTATACATGTACTCCAGCCCAATTACTTTTCCCTTATACACCAGATATATAGGTCCCATGGGCATATTCTTGGGATTGGTCCAGTGCTCACCCATTGCCGGGACAACGTCAGATAGTTTTTGTGCGTCTTTAGGCAACGTTACCTGCGGCGTAGCTTGAGCACAGGCCATCACCACCAGAATGGGTATCAACAGTAGAGCCATCAATAACACTTTTTTCATGATACACCTCCTCGTGAGATTATAAAAATTGGGAGAAGGCTATCATTTTTTTATTTGGGTGTATACGACTTTTGTCGTATTCTCTGATAGAGGTACCAAGCCGCACATGACAACGAGTACTACACTGGGAAATGGTCACTGTCTGCTCAGATGACGAAGGAAATCACAATCGTCAGTTTTGTATAATAGCCGGATGGCGTATCACACATGGCGAAAAATATTCCCCATTTGTCATACGGACTCCTACAGTTTATAATTCGATATACTCTGGTCAAAAATAGTCGAGTCGAGGTGAAGTGATGAAGGACAAGGTGAAAATCGCCGGGGTCCAGATGAATCCTGAAATAATGGCTAATAGGAAGAACCTGGATAAAATATTGAAGGAAACCAGGCTGGCGGCGGCTAGGGGGGCTGACCTGGTCGTCTTTCCTGAGTGCGCTCTGCCCGGTTATGTCTATGCCAGCCGGGAAGAGGCGATGCCCTACATGGAGACCATTCCCGGTCCCAGCACCGAGAAGATAGCCGTTTGCTGCCGGGAGCTTGGCGTGCATGTCGTTTTTGGTCTTTTGGAAAAGGACGGCGCTCAGTGCTTCAATGCCGCCGTTCTGGTGGGGCCGCAGGGACTGGTAGGAAAATACCGCAAGAACCACCTCCCGTTCCTGGGTATCGACCGCTTCGTCGACCACGGTAATGAGCCTTTCCAGGTGTATTCTACGCCCATCGGCAATCTCGGTCTGCATATCTGCTACGATACCAATTTCCCGGAGTGCGCCCGCATCATGACGCTGATGGGGGCGGATATCCTGGTACTGCCGACCAACTGGCCGGACGGGCGGGGAATGATTGCCCGCTATGTCATCAACTCCCGTGCTTTTGAGAACAAGGTGCATTTTGTGGCAGTCGACCGCGTCGGCACCGAGCGCGGTGCCAAGTTCCTGGGCAACAGCAAAATCGTCGATTGCTGGGGGAATACACTGGCCGAGGCCGGCAAGGAAGATGAAGAGGTTATCTACGGCGAGGTCAATCTGGCAGAGGCGAGGCAGAAAAAGATGGTCTTCAAGCCCGGCGAGTTCGAGATGGACTTTATCGAGGACCGGCACCCGCAACTGTACGGTCAAATCACCGCCGCTAAGAAAGTTAAATCCAGGGCTAAATAGTCTGTGGGCTGGGAAAGCGCTTTTTATGGTTGGTACTGTCATTGCGAGACCATCCCGACTTTGTCGGGAGGCGAAGCAATCCGTGTGGCGGGGAAAGGACCCCCCGCTCCTCCGGGATTGCCACGTCGCTGCGCTCCTCGCAATGACAACGATGATTTGACATAATGTTGGAGATAAATAACTAGCGAGCGGGGTAGAATACGTGTCTGAATATGATGCCGAGTTATATAATCTCAGCACCGGACAACCGGTTACCTCATTAGTCCGTTTTTCCTCGCCTCTGGACGAGTACCGGGCGGCTTTCGCCAAGCGTAAGCAGCCTTTCCTGAATTACTATACGTTTCCCCAGGGCAACACCGAGAAGCGCAGTCTGACGCGTGGCCAGTTCTGGGACATGGCCTGCTCGGCGGTGGCCTGTTTCCGAGAGCATGATATGGCCAAAGGCGACCGCTTTATGCTGGGCTTTTCGGGCAACAGTTTATACGACCTGGTATTCAGGCTGGCGGCGGTGCTGGTGGGCTGTGTGCCGGTGACCATTAACTGGCAGGCGGATGATAACGAGCACATTATTTATAAGACACGGCTGACCGGCGCCGGACTGATAGTCCATGATGAAGGCTTTGCCGGTACGGCGGCAAAGATAAGGCCTGATTTGCCCCGCGTTCAGTTTTTTGAGGCCAGCCAGATTGAGAGTTACTCAACAGGCAATCCGTCGAGCTACCCGGAGCTAAACTACGATGACGAAAAGCTGATTATTTTTACCTCAGGGACTACCGGCAAACCCAAGGGAGTCAGCTTATCACACCGGAGTTATCTGGCGACCCGGCTTACCTTCGAGCAATATTTCGCTATGTCGGAGAGCACGCCGTTAGACCTGCTGCTGGTCAATCCATTGCACCACGCCAATTCCTCAGCGCTGACCGACCTGGGCCTGCGGCGGGAAGGCGCCGTAATCCATCTACTGGAAAGGTACACTACCGCCTTCTGGAAAATACTCATCGACGTCGCCCGTCATAAGCGTGAGTTGCTGGTTACCTCGCTGGTCTCGAGACATATCGATTTCCTGGAGTCGCTGGCTACTCAATCCTCCGGCGGAAGGACATCTGTCGAAGAAGCTGAGATTAAGGGGGCACTGGCGAAGACGGAGATTCTTATCGGTTCGGCGCCGGTCGGTCCTACCACGGTAGGGCGCATCGTGAAGTTCAGCGGCCGTCCGCCATTGGTGCGTTTCGGTGCCACCGAGACCTGTCTGCAGATGATGGCGACGCCGAGGACATGGCCACAGGACGCACTGATGAAAGCCTTCAATGCCGGCTGGGCGCACCGCCATAATGGTGAAGAAACGAGCGGTTACTATATCGGGCGGGAGCATTTCCCATTTACGCGGGTTAAAGTGGTTAAAGCTATCGAGCCGGGCAGCAGCGACTATTTCCGTCCCTGTGAAATCGGTGAGCCGGGTTATCTCATTACCCAGGGGCCCAACCTGATGACTGGTTATGTCGGCGATGCTGAAGCCACGCGCGAGGTTTTCCGGGAAGGGTGGTACACCGGACTCAGGGATATCGTCTTTACTTTGAAGAACAAAAAGGACGGGCAGCTTGATTACTACTGGCTGTCACGGGACTCGGCGCTGCTGATTCGCGGCGGGGCTAACTATGCCTACGACCAGATTGCCGCCGAGCTGTCCAGAGTCCTGCGGGAAGACTTTCAATTACAGCCTGACCAGTTCAGTCTGGCGGTCATCGGTCTCAGGCTGGAGAGCGAGCATGAAGATAGCTGCTGTGTTACTATCGAGCTTAACCGGGAAGCAGGGGGCATAGAATCACGGTTACAAGCTGATTTTAAGGCAGCCGCCGCCGGGAAAGTTTCCAAAGGTGCCCGGCCGGACCATGTCCGCTTCGGCCGTATTCCTCTGAATTTTAAGGGTGCGGTGCTCTATCCCCAGCTGAAGCAGGAATTTCTGGACTGGCTCAAGAGCAAAACATAATCGGTTTCGGTGTCTCCCTACTGGTTAGATTTTGCCCGCGTTCTCAAACTGTTCAGCGACGAAAGAGCCGGTGTTTACCATCAGGGGTATGGTCGTCACCGCAAAGAACCGGACGGCTTCTGTCTTGCCGGTATTGAAGTGCTGGTGAACGGCCATCGGCGGGATGGTAATGACATCGCCCTTTTTCCATTCGTACTTGGTGCCATCGACCACAGTGTAGCCCTGGCCCTGGATAATCATAATGATGGCTTCCATATTATGCTTGTGCTTGCCGCTCTTCCAGCCCACCGGTATCTCGCGGATAAATGAGCTAATCTGTTTATTGGAAAAACCAAACTTGGGATTGATTACCTGTGCTGTAGTCCCTGTTTCATTGGTCTCGAATTTCAATTCCTCGCTCTTCATGACCAGGCGAGATTTCTTCCATTGTTCCTCTACCTCTCGTGCCATTCTAGCGATGCCCTGTTGTGTGTCCGCAAGCTTTGCCATCTTTTGTATATTCCTCCTTGATTCATATTTTGGTTTGACTGGCTCAGTGATGTTTTCCCTAGTATTATCGTTGAGGCGTGACTGATTGTCAACGACGCTGAGTTGTGGTTGATAAACTTATATTGTCCATATATGTTTAAGCTGGGAGTCAAACCTACTGTTTTTTGACTTACGCTATCTTCTATACTAAAGTATAGGTGGAGTAAGTAAACCGGGTGACCGCCGCGGCTTTATGTCGGGGAGGAAAGTCCGAGCTTCACCAGGCAGGATGCTGGGTAACACCCAGGAGGGGCGACCCTACGGAGAGTGCCACAGAAACATACCGCCCCGACTCTGTCAGGGCAAGGGTGAAATGGTGGGGTAAGAGCCCACCGGTGGCTGGGTGACCAGCCGGCCGGGAAAACCCCATCCGGAGCAAGACCAAATAGGGGGATAAAGGGACGCCTGGCCCCGTCCCCGGGTTGGTCGCTTGACCCTTCCGGTAACGGAAGGGCTAGATAG
>JACQOM010000023.1 GCA_016202525.1 Chloroflexota bacterium
CAGCCGGCTTGCCTCACTGGCTGAATCGAGAGCGAAGTGAACTCCTTTGCGGATATGGTAGATAATAGTGCTATCGTCGGGTACCTCCCAACTCTCCGCCAGCATGCCGGTTTTAAAGGTCAACGAAGCCATGCTGAAACTAGCACTGATTTCACCAGTACCACTTGGTCCCCTTTTCCAGTCCAACTGCATTAATTCATCATGCGTCTGAATAAGTACTTGCTGAGCCGTTCCACTAAGGAAAACGGGGTCAAAACCACGCAGACCTTCGGATGGGACAGTTGTAAACAACCCACCATACTTTGGCTTTTCCACCATCCTGCCCAAAGAGTCTTTTACCATCCCAGCACCGGGTGTTGCTGGCGTTGTTGGTGCCGCCGGTGTAGTCGGCGTTGTTGGTGCCGCCGGTGTAGTCGGTGCTGCGGGTGATATTGGTGTCCTAGTCACTGGTGGCGCACAGGCTATCAGCACCAGTGATAAAACTACTAAGCAACTCATTAGTAACCAGACAATTTTCTTTTTCAATTGTCCCCCTCCTTTTAATCGAGTTCTCTGTCTTATCGGCAACTACCTGATTAGCCTGACCTGTCTATATGGTGATAGTTGCCCGATATCAGTCATTTATCATGGGCAGACAACTCGACATGTTAGACACTATAATACTATGATACTAAGGAGTCAAGGTAACATGCAAACATTCGACAAATCGAGCAAAGTAGTATATCGCATAACATAAATATGTAATTTGAATAATATGGACAGTTTTAACCCGGCCCTCAACCTGTGAGCAGATAAACATTGAACTTGAGTAAACTTACCTGTATAATTCTCTTAGAACGGACTGAATAAAGACTCACGGAGATATGACGAAACAACCAACCCAATCTTCCTGGGAACATAAGACCAGAGTCATTGCTGTCATCCCTGCCTTCAACGAAGAGAAATATATCGGCACCATAGTACTGAAAACCAGGCAATATGTCGATGAGGTAATCGTAGCTGATGACGGCAGCACTGACCAGACGGCAAATATAGCCAGTCTCGCTGGAGCTACAGTCATCAAGCATGAGCAAAACAAGGGCTACGGCTCCACCATACAGACACTCCTTACCGCCGCCAGGGAAAGAAACCCTGATGTCCTCGTTCTTCTCGACGCCGATGCCCAGCATGACCCTAGCGACATTCCCCGGCTCATCAAGCCTATCAATAATGGTTTCGACCTGGTTATCGGCTCCAGGGAACAGCAAAGAGGCAATATTCCTCTCTACCGCCGCATCGGGCAGAGGATAATTTCTCGCTCTACCCGTGTCCTCTCCCGACAAAAGCTTTACGATACCGAGTCCGGATTCAGGGCCTTTTCCAGGAAAGCTATAGCCACTTTGGAGCTGAAAGAAAACGGTATGGCCATATCTGCCGAGACTGTCGCCAGCGCCGCTGAGCATAATCTAAAAATCACCGAGGAGCCGATATCGATTAGGTACACCGCAGACGGCTCAACCATGCACCCGCTAGTTCACGGCTTTCAGGTAATGAGCCGGATAATAAACATGATTTCGGAAAGGAGACCGCTCTTTTTCTTCGGCTTAGGTGGTCTTGTCTCATGTGTGATTGGACTGCTCGCCGGTATCAGGGTGCTTGACATTGCCGCCGCCAGCGGGGGTATTGCCATCGGCACGGCCCTGTTATCAATCCTGTTGTTGGTTATCGGCGTACTCAGTATATTCACCGGCATAGTACTCAATGTATTGATAAAAGGGCGGCATTAAGCCCGATTGTTTGCCCTACAGAAACACCGCAGGAAAAACACTGTACAATAAGCCCAAGCCCACTCGGATAAAGACGCATTGAAGATTGCTGTTTTGAATAATGAAACATATGGTTACCGGAGTAAACGGAATGCTTAAAGTGACCTTGATAAATCCACCCCAGTTCACCGGATATCCGCAGCCGCCCATAGGACTGGCTTTGCTTGCCGCCGTGCTGGAAAGGGAAGGCTACCAGGTAACTGTTCTGGATGCCAATGCCTTACAGCTCCGGCCGGAGAACCTGGCGTCATACATCGCTGATACTGATGTCATCGGTCTTACTGCCGTGACACCAACGATAGCCACTGCTCTCAGCATTGCTCATCACCTCAAGCAGGACAACCCCGACCGTACCATCATACTGGGGGGCGTTCACGCAACCTTACTTCCTGAGGAAACGTTAGCCGAATCCACTCAGATAGACATAATAGTCAGGGGCGAGGGCGAAGAGACCATCATCGAACTGTTACGAGCTTTAGAGAATAAACAGCCCATCGGCAATATCGCGGGCATTACCTACCGAAAAGATGGGAAAATAATCAGCACACCTGCCCGGAAAGCACTTACTGACATCGATTCACTGCCCTTCCTTGCCTATCATTTGCTTCCATGGCAGAGATACAGGCCCCATCCACCCCACGGCAGGGCACTGCCTTTTGCGGCACTGGTAACCAGCCGGGGTTGCCCATATCGCTGTGCCTATTGCTCCAAACCCGTCTTTGGCAGCCGGTTTCTAGCACAAAGCCCGGAAAGAGTGGTTGCCGAAGTTAGCTATATAAAAGAAAGGTTCGGAATTAAGGAAATCGCCTTCTATGACGATGTCTTTACTCTAAACAAAAAGAGGACTCACGCTATCGCCGATAGCCTGGTGCAAAAAAACATTAAACTCTTCTGGACATGCGAAGCGAGGGTCAATCTGGTTGATAAAGAACTGCTGCGCCATATCAAACAAGCCGGCTGCTATGCCATCGCTTACGGCATTGAATCAGCATCGCCGGAAATACTGAAAACCTTGCATAAAGACATCACTCTGGAACAGGTGTCAGAGGCAATTAGCAACAGCCGGGAGGCCGGCCTGCAAACAATCGGTTACTTTATGCTTGGTTCCCCCGGTGAAACCCCTGAGACCATCAAGCAAACCATCCGGTTTGCCATTAAGTTAAGACTTGATTTCGCCCAGTTTTCAGTGACCACGCCTTTCCCGGGCACTGAGTTATACAACCTGCTGGAGACCGGGAAAAAGAACATCCCCTGGCAGAGCTTTGTTTATTCTACGGCAGGGAGCCAGTCAACACCCGTGTTTGAAAACGACCGGCTCACCCGGAACGACCTCAGGCCATGGACGAGACGAGCCTACCGAGAATTCTATCTACGCCCTACCTACCTGTGGCAACGGCTCCGTCAGATTGAATCCTGGGGAGACCTGAAAGTCAATATCAAGGGGCTATTCATGCTCCTGCGGAGCGTTACCTGAATCGGTGAGCGTGCCTCACGCTTGATAAAAGAGCTGGTGACAGTGTAGAATGCTTAAGACTATATCAAAGCCAAGAGTTTTTGCCGAGAATTAGGACATACCCTGAGAAAGCCAACTAAATGAAACAAAAAAGAGTAGTTATTACCGGTGGGGCCGGGTTTATTGGCTCAAATCTGGCTAAAGAGCTGGACAGAGGTGGTTATAACGTCATTATCCTCGATAACCTTTCCACGGGTAAAAACGCGAACATCAAGCCGATACTGAAAAAGGGAAGGGTGGAGTTTCATCAGGGTAGTATTACCGATTTCCCGTTACTTCAGAAACTTTTCCGTGATATCGACTTTGTATTACACCTGGCAGCCATACCCAGAGTCCCCCTAAGTATAGAGAACCCGCAAGCCTCTCATGACGTGAATATGACCGGAACATTGAATG
>JACQOM010000149.1 GCA_016202525.1 Chloroflexota bacterium
GATGAGGAACAGCAGACCGTCGGTTTTCAAGCGGGTGCGCAACTTCAGCAATATGGCTAAAGCTGCCAGGTTCCATAGCTGGTCATATACGGGGTAAGGATGGACAGGTACACCCAGTAAACCGGCCGGGACCATTGCGTTGGGAATAGTATAGGTGAAGGCCCAGGGCAAGGTGGTAGCACCACCAACGGCGTCCCCATCTATGATACAGGCAAACCGCCCGATTATCTGACCGACAAGCAATCCCGGGACGAGGGTATCGGCAAGATGGCCGAATGGTATCTTCTTTAACCTGGCAAAGATGACGGCTACCAGGCCTCCGCCCGCTAACGCACCCCAGATAGCCAGGCCGCCCTGCCAGAGTGCGAATATCTGAAGGGGATTACCCGCGTAAATTTCCCACCGGTCAATGACGTGGAACAGTCTGGCTCCCACAATGCCTCCAATCAAAACCCAGGGGGCCATGGAATAGATTACCTCTGTTGAAATACCTTTTCTATTGCCCTCTCTTAGCGAAACTGCAACCGCAGCAATGATTGCCAGTACTACGATGATGCCGTACCAGTTGAGCGAAAAGTGTCCGAAGTGCAATATGGTCGGGTTAATATCGATGACAATACCGTTCATTTATTCTCTCTCCTGTCTTCTGGGCCGACACGCGCTACCACTAACTTGATTCCGTCGGTAGCTGTGACTTCCACTCTTTCACCGAGCCGCAAAGCTTCGGCGCAGCGTGCCGTCCATAGCTCATGTCCGGCTTCAACTATGTATTGACTATAGCCTTGTTTCACTATAGAAACAACCATCGCTTCATTGCCTACCAGGCTCTTAAATCCATCCTTTGGTGCTAGCATCATGGCCCTGATTACCTTATATCCCAGCCAACCACAGACTATCCAGAGTAAGATATTGATGGGCAGGGCATATTCCATCGGGAGTAGCCAGAATAACGGTATCCCTGCTAAAGGGATTAGGAGAACCAGATGACACATACGCTTTTTAACTCCAACTAAGTATAGACAGTCACCACGAGAGCAACCAACGTGGCCAGCACGGCTGAAATCATCGTTCCTTTCCTTACTCGGCCCATATTAACGGGCAGTCGTGCCAGCACCGAGCACAGTTCATATCGCTGGATGGTCTCCAGCATAATAGTGATGCCCACGATGTTAGATAGTACGCCAAGGATGATAAAAAGGGTCTGGTACTGTACCAGGAAAGCGGCTAGACTAGCCCCACCGATAAATGGCAGGACGTCAGCGAGGTGATGGGCGCAGCAGGCAACCATCGAGCCGGCGGAAACGCCGCCGGAAGAGGCTACGGCGGCCGTGGCTGATGCCGTGCGTTCCCGGAGAGCCCACCTGATAAACGAGAACAGACCCACCTGAATGCCGAATCCCGTGGCCAGAGCCACCAGCCAGTACCACAGCCTGGCGGCCTGCTCAAGCATGTGTTGAGCGCCCTGCGCCAGGGTGATAATACCGGCATAAAAGAGGAGCAGCAGAGCGCCGGCAGCAACTCCGACGATGACGTGTCTTCTTACGCTCATTGGACTCTCATCAAATGACTCCTTGGTTCTAATTCATTTCCCACCGGAGGTCTCTCTCGGGCACCCCAGCAATGTCTCTCAATATCAAATCAAAGTATTTTTTCGTTCCCAGATTAGAGAGGTCGGAAATTGGGAAGGTCAAGAGGCCACTGCGGTGGTGGCCGCCGGGGGGAATGTCAGAACTGCTGGGTCGATATCCCTTACCACTACTGTCTCTCAGAATGGCAAGGTCTCTTAAGTCATATTGGTCAATGCTACCTGAATGAGTGTCCATAGTTACACCGAATACCAGTGAGCCGTCCTTAAGCCCGCGCCATTCAACTTCGATGTCTACCCCGCCACCGCTACTGGTCTGGACAAGCCCGTTGCTCGGGCTTTGAGAAGGGGAAGATGATGTAGAGGGAGAAGCTTTGCCCTCTTCTTGTGCTGTCCCACGGGCACAGCCGGTCCCCAATCCAGCCAATAGGACCAAAGCAACACCGACGAAAGAAGCTAGTTTCAGCATCTTCATTACTTTCTTGGGGCGTCATACCACCCCTTTACGTTTGATAATTAGCCATTCGAGTTCTGGACAAGAGAGCCTATTGCGAGCATGAGTATCAAAACCACAGCGGTAACTGCTATAGCGATTTGTATTATCAGGGTTAAACCACGAGAATGTGAGCGCATCATATTGTCCCTCCCTCCAGCTACTTCGGTAAATGTCTCCTCCTTCCGACCATCTCTTGACTTGTTATGGCCCTCGGGAACGGTCATAAACTTCAAGAAGGCTGGCTTTAACCCGAGCACGTTGAGCCCGGTATTCTTTTTCCCCAATGCCACCCGCTTCATAATCATCGTCCAGCCGGGCTAATTCTCCCAGCAGTTCAACTTCATCCACAGAGGCTGCCCGGGTATCAATTATCTGTCTCTTCCCAAACCGGGAATATGCAACTGTCACAACCAGTCCGAGCACAGCGACTCCGGTCAGCAACCAGGGCCAGAGGATGAATTTCTCAGAAGAGCCTGCAGATGGCTTGACTATGCCGGACAATGACGCATCGAGTTCGATGCCCCTGGTCAGATTGTTGGCTGTGAAGTATAAGAAATTGGTCCCGTTCATCATCTGCGGGTTACCCCGAGTCAGAGCCGAACTGGTAACTTTTACCCCAGCATCCTGAACCAGAAGACTGAAATTTGCAATGGGATAATCCGTCTTTCGCGATATTGCCATATTTGGTCCCTGGTAAGGGAGGAAATAGCTGAAGACGACATCACTGATTCCGGGCAATACGGCCAGAGTAGAAACTGCTCCTGTTCCGTCCGCCACGACCGCGGATTCCGGACCAGAGGATACCGAGGTAGCCCCTGAGGGAAGGGCGAAGCGCAGCGTCCCTTCAGCCGTCCTGCCTTGTGCGCCAGTGAAGGTTTTATCGCTGAGGTTACTGAACCTCCATATCTCCATTACCTCGAGGTCGCCATGTTCTACGTAAACTACCATATGTCCGTTGGATATCTGTATATTCTCATCGCTGGTGGTGGAATCATATAAGTCAAGTTCTACTGCTTGTGAAGCACTGCTCGGCGTCAAGATAATCTTTCTTGAAATATATTCGGCTTCCTGGAAGTTAGCACTAACCGTATATGAAGTTCCATTGTCGGTGGATAAACCCTTGAACTCGAACTTGCCGGAAGCGTCGGAAGCAACCCTCTGTTTGTCAGCCGTTGCCTTACCGTTCAAATATACGGTGAGAGAGACATCGACTGTGCTGACCGGCGAGCCATTGGCCGTCTTATTCACTAATTGTCCCGTAATAGAGCCATCGTCTTCCGCCATAACAGGACTAGGCCAGGCTATTATGGCGACCATCAACAGAACGGCTGGAGTTAGTCTAATTACTTTCAGCAATTTTAACTCTCTTGCCTCATTGGTGACACGCTTTACACAATGGAGAACTTCTGGTGGTAAGAGACGTTGCCTGAAATACTCCATTATTCGCATAAGTGCCTTCCACTACCAGGGGCAGACCCGGCTTAAAATCATTTGGAGCTAGCCCCGGATAAACCACCGCCATTCTATTTCCCTCGCCGGTAAGTGTGAACCTCAGTGAACCAGAGGCGTTATCCCAGCTGACTGAACCCGGAACTACGTCTCCTCCCACCTTCACCTCCTGCCCTGCCTTGTCCCCGGTAGCCTGAGCGATGGTTATGTGCTCCGGAATGCCTCCTGGAGCACCGGGGGATGTAAAAAGCTTAAACCCTATTATTATGCTCACTACTATGATAATCGGGACGACAGTACCGATAGCGCGTTTCCGGCTCATCCATATCCTCTAATCAGTTGTCTCGCTTCTCTTCGTTGCTGAGCGCCAGACCGCAGCGGAAACAGAAGAGGGCTTCGGAGCTGACTTGAGCCGAGCAGCCCGGGCATATCCTGCTCAGTGCAGCGCCGCAGTGGGAACAGAACTGGTCGCCGGATTCGATTTGCGCGCCGCAGGCGAGGCATGATTTGCCGTCCGGTTTCACCTTGTGCTCGCGGCGTAGCCTGGCAACCCGCGCTTCGATGTCCGGCTCAGCCGTGTTTTTGGTAGCTCGCAGACTTGAAACCCTGGCCTCAATCTCCTCAGCGATACGGCTCGCCTCATCATAGCCACGTTCGTTCCTCAGTTCATCCACGGTTTTGATGAGGGCAACCGCTTTTTCCTCATACTTTTTCCTCAGCTCCTGATAGTCACCTTGCGAAAGACTGCCAATCTCATAGTCGGACTCAAGTTCATTTATGGCAAAGAGAGCGGCGTCTTTCTGGGTGAGCAACTCAGCCACTTCAGTGTCCTCGGATAATCCGGGGCCGTTCGTTGCGCCGATTCTTTTTAACAATGGCCAGGAGACTATGCCGATGGCGGCAAGCACCA
>JACQOM010000145.1 GCA_016202525.1 Chloroflexota bacterium
GGCGAGAATATTATCGGCTGTGTAGGAATCGACAGGAATGATATCCGTTACCCGGGGCAGTCCTATGGTGAGAGTCCCGGTCTTATCGAAAACGACAGCATCGATGCTGCCGGCAGCTTCCAGGTCGGAACCGCCCTTAATCAGGATGCCTTTCCTGGCGGCATTGCTGACCGCTGCCAGCACCGAGATGGGTACCGAGAGCGCCAGGCCGCAGGAGCAGGAGACTACCAGCACTACCAGGGCACGGTAAAACCACGGGGTGAAAGGCTGGCCGAAAAAAAGAGGAGGTACGATGGCAACTAGCAAAGCTAGCAAGAACATAGACGGGGTGTAAACCTTGCCGAATCCCTCGGCGAAGCGCTGGTAACTGGACTTTTTGGCTTCGGCGGTCTCAACCGAGCGGATTATTCGGGAGAGCGTCGTATCCTGTGATAGCTTGGAGACCCTTATATCGAGGGAGCCTCGCTGGTTTATGCTGCCGGCAAATACAGGGTCTCCCGGCGCTTTGCCGACAGGGATGGATTCTCCGGTGATGGGCGCCTGGTCTACTGATGATGAACCGGTTAGTATAATGCCATCGAGGGGGATGCGTTCTCCGGGTCGGACGATAATGGTGTCCTCTATCTGCACTTCCTCAGTCGGGAGAGTTATTTCCTGTCCATTTTTTCTGACCAGCGCCTCTCTCGGTACCAGTTCCATGAGAAGCCGTAGCGAGCCTCGCGCCTTTTCCGCGGCATAGGTCTCCATGACCGCTCCCCAGGTATAGGCAAGAACCAGAAGAGCCGCCTCGTCCCAGAATCCGAGTGAGATGGCTCCAATAGTGGCGACGACTAGGAGGGTATAGATATTCAGTGTTCTTGTTCGCAGGCTGGCCAGCGCCATCTTTGCCGGGAAATAACTGCCGGCCAATATTGCCGCGCCATAAATAAATCTGGTTATTTCACGGGGTGTACCGGTCTGCTCCAGGATAAAAGCAATCAGCGTAAAAATGCCTGAGACGGCGATGAGTTTGACTCGCATATCGGCCCACCATGACTTGGGCTTTGTTTTTGGTCTCGATAGGCGTGCCTTCATCCCTGTTTCGGCGATGGCTTTGATAATACTCTGGGAGGAAAGTTCGGCCGGATTATAGAATACGTCCAGTTTTTGACTGGTAAGATTAACCTCGAACTTCAAGATTCCGGCCAGGCTTCTTAGCTTCTTGTCGATGACCGTCTCTTCGTCGCTGCAGTCCATGCCCTCGACATACAGGGAGACTGACTGGTTCATCTCTTCCGGCTTTATCTTGTAGCCCAGTCTCTCCACTGTTTTGACTATTTCTCCGGTATTCAGGTCTTCGCTGGCGGCTTTGACCACAAGCTTTGAAGAAGACAATAATACCTGGGCTGAGTCGACACCGTTGAGCTTGGCAACAGCCCTTTCTATTTTTTGGGCGCAATCAGCGCAGTCCATGCCTTCCACTCTGAAAGCTCTTTCCTGTATCATATCAGGCTCCTTCTATCAGATAATTTAACGATTGCGTAATAGCTAAATCATTTAAGCCAAAATAAAGCGGCGCTGGGGGTGTTTGGTATGCTCCAGGCATACAGCCAGCAACTGACGGATGTGGTCATCGCTTAATGAGTAATACATCATGCGTCCTTCCCGGCGCTGTTTGACCAGATGAAGCGTTCGTAGTATTCGCAGGTGCTGGGAAACCGCCGAGTCGGAGATACCCACCACGCAGGCGATGTCGCACACGCACAGCTCCTGTTCGGCCAGGGAGTACAGAATTTTAGCCCGGTTGGAATCAGCCAGCGCTCCGAAGGTCTCCGCCAGCACGGTAAAGACCTCATCGGGCAACATGTGTTGTCTGGTCAGAGATACCTTTTCCTCATCTATGCCCCAGACCTCACACTTGTCTTCAGTCTTGGTAATTGCTGTATCTTTTAACATATGCGTAACTGCTAATATAATTTAGCAGGTTTGGTAATTCGGTGTCAAACAGAGCCCAAACCAAAACCGATTGACAAATATTTTAGTCGGGGCATATACTTGATAGGATTTTGAAGGTAGACATAGCTTATCCGACCTTGAAGTGATTTTGATGCCCAATCTGAAATCGTGGAAAGAGAAAGTAAAGCAGCTCCATGCTGAAGTATATGTCCTCTTCTTAGCATTCAAAGACCCGAGGACTCCTTGGTATGCCCGAGTTTTTATGGCTATGGTTCTTGCCTATTTTTTAAGCCCTCTAGATTTGATTCCTGATTTCATTCCTGTTTTAGGGTATGTCGATGACCTGGTTATTGTCCCCGCCGGCATATATCTGGCACGGAAAATGATACCCGGTGGAGTCCTGGAAGAATACCGACAGAAAGCCAGGTCCGAGCCAGTTGATAACAAGTTCAAATGGGGTGGGGCGGTTATCATCATCCTGGTTTGGATACTGGTGCTTTACCTGCTGATAAGGTTTATCTGGAAACTCTTTCACTAATAAAAATCTGTGGAGGTGAGGCAGATAGATACTACTTCTGAAGTCGTAACGAAGAAGAAGAAACGGGGTAGCGGGACTCTATTGCAACTCCTCGCTGTTATCGGCGTTCTGGCGGCAATATGGTTCAGTTTCGGACAGAATGTTCTGGCGCCGCGTCAGCAAACACTGGCGCCGCAACGTTTGGGGACGATGGACCTGGTCAGTACCATTAAAGGTTCGGCTGCCCTTAGTGAAGTAAAGAATCTTCATGGCACCGATGTCGGTCTGGTGGATGCCTATATTGCCGAATATGCCCATAGCTCGCCTTATCATGGCACGGGGAAGGTAACAGTCTGGATAGGCATTGCCAGAAGCGCCGATGCTGCTGCCTCGCTGACCGGTATTATGTTTGAGGGCATCCAGAAGGGAGGCTCCAGCTTTACTAATCTGCAGCGCCAGTCTATCGCCGGCCAGGAAGTGTTCAGTGTCGATGGTCCCGGTGGTTCCCATTTCTTCTATAACTCCCAGAAATCGAAGGAAAGGGTTATCTGGGCGACCATCGATGGCGGCGATACCATGTCACTCTTAGACCAGGTGCTCCAGAACTTCTAGATGAGCCCTCATTCATTTAGATGCTAGGATACTGCACGCTCTGATGAGGGCGATAATGACAATGCTCCAAACGATTACATTTAGAAAGACGACTAACTGTCCGCCCCTCTTTTTTTGTGCTTTAATCTCAGGGCTGTTGGGAATCTTCTGGATAGTTGTCCTATCCACCCGTTGCCCTGTGCGGCTTTCTAGTTCTTTTATAGCTTCGGGTTTCGCGATGATAATAGTACAGCCGAGAGATTGTTCATCTCCCCCGCCGGTAATTGCGGCTATCTCCGCCACTACTTCCTGACCACGCTTGAGGATAGGGGCAATTTCCTGGGCATTCCAGCGTGATAACCATCCAACCTGCTCGCCCGTCGCACGGCTCACCTTTACAGCATTTTTATCCTCGGGAATGGGCGCATGAGACAATATCAATCCTTCGCCAGGGCTACACTTTTGAAGTATCTCTTGCCGGCTGGTACCGTCATCGTTATTGAATGTCACGCCGACGACTTTAGTATGAAAAAGCCCCCTGATTCCAGTGCCTGACTGGCGGTTTTCCATAATATTCCCTCAATGTCTCTTCCGGATAAGACTACCCTGCCGAGTATCTCCACCTCGGAGGCTTTAATTTCCTGGGGAATATTATCCGAGGAGACCAGCTTCAGCGTGTAGTGCGAAAAAGACTGTTAGATTCTTGCCGGAGAAGTAGTCTTCTCCTTTTAGGATGATAAGTCGTGCCAGATTCTGAAAAGTTCGTCCGAGGAACGGACAAAACCGAAGTTCCCCTCTATATTCTTCAGGGTGGCCTCGTGTTGTTCGATATGATGGGTGGCGGTGCAGTCCTTGAGGAAGACGATATTGTAATCTATCATAAAGCCGTGCCGTGCCGTCGATTCTACACAGGTATTGGTGGTTACTCCACTCATTATTAGCGTCTTGATTCCATTATTATTCAAGAGAAGCTCAAGATTCGTCCCGATGAAAGCATCATACCTGTGTTTGGGGATGATACGTTCGCCGGGTAATGGTTTCACCTTGTAAAAGTCAGCACCCCAGGTGCCTGCCTCACAAAGAGGAGGCAAATTTCCTCCTTTGCTCTTATTTTTCCAGGCCTCAGAACGGGTCCACTTACTGTGGCTGTTATGTATAAATATCACCATTACCCCGGCTTTTCGTCCCTCTTCAATCAGTTTGATGATGTTGGGTACTACTGCGTTCATGGCAGAAATATCTATGCCATTTTTAGCTTGCCCTCACTCAGGGTGGCAGAAATCGTTCTGGACATCTATCACCAGTATGGCCGCTTGCCTGGGGTGGATTAACTTCTCCAAACTAACCATCGAGACCTCCTTACTATTATCCGGTTATCGCCCGGCTATCGTAGTCCGTCGACTTTGTTTAAAAGGGCTTTCTTGCCGATAATCTCCTGCTTTTTGTACCAGCTCTGTACCATCTCCGCTACCTCCTCGGGGTGGTCGGAGACTCTCAGTAGATTGAAGTCTTCCTCGGATATGAACTTTCTGGTCAGGGCGGAGCTACGCAGCCAGCTAAGAAATCCCTGCCAGTATTCGCTATTGAACAAGACTACCGGAAAGGGTTTTATCTTGTGGGTCTGTATCAAGGTCAGCACCTCGGTTAGTTCATCGAGAGTGCCCAGCCCGCCCGGTATCATGATAAAAGCAATGGCATATTTCACCAGCATGACTTTGCGCACGAAAAAATGGTGAAACATTATCGATTTTGTCGTGTAGGGATTTAAGACTTGTTCCTCGGGTAGCTCGATGTTGAGACCAAGTGAGTTAACGCCAGCTCTGAGGGCACCCTTATTGGCTGCCTCCATCACGCCCGGCCCGCCGCCCGTTATTATCGAAAAGCCAGCCATGCCCAGGCGATAGCCTATTTCTTCGGTCTGGGTGTATAGCGGGTCGTCAACGGCCAGCCGAGCTGAGCCATAGATGGTTACGGCCGGCTCAATACTGGATAACGTATCGAAACCTTCGACCAGTTCGCCTATTATCCGGAACAGTCGCCATGATTCTTCTTTGGCTAGGTCGTTTATTTCGTATCCGTATGGCATAATATTTCTCCCTCCGGGTCAATTGACAAAGGGTTTGTTAGTTACTCCAGAAACGTATCGGCACCATACTCCGGTATCGATACTTTCCAGCCGGTTTCCTCCCTGAGGAACTGGCCGAACTGGTTGGCTGCTTCCGCTTCACCGTGGACGACAAATACCCGTTTGGGAGCAGTCTGGAGGCTGGTAATCCACTGGTAAAGCTCGTCTCTGCCGGCATGGGCAGAGATACCGTGTATCTGGGCAATTCTTGCCCGTACCGGATAGTGTTGTCCCAGTATCCTCACCTGTTTAGCCCCATCTACAATCTGCCGGCCCAGTGTACCGATTGCCTGGTATCCCAGGAAAAGTATCGTGCTTTCGGGTCGGGTGATGTTAGTGACGAGGTGGTGCTTGACTCTGCCC
>JACQOM010000146.1 GCA_016202525.1 Chloroflexota bacterium
GGGTTGATTATGCTGGGGGGCTGCGACATCGTTATCTGCTCGGATGATTCCACTTTCTTAGACCCGCATGTGTCGGTGGGCTGGTTGCCCTTATCAGAGACTTTTGCTACAGTGACCCATATTCCGTTCGGCTTGGCCATGCGCATGGCTTTGCTGGGCACTACGGAGAGATTGAATGCCGAGAGGGCTTATCAGATAGGCCTGGTCAGTGAGGTAGTTCCCAAAGATAAGTTAATGGAAAAGGCTACACAACTGGCTGAGCAAGTTGCCGCCCAGGCTCCACTGGCAGTGAGGTACATCAGGCAGGTTATGCGCCGCATGTTCCATGAAGAGCCTTATGCCCGTAGCATGGAAGAGGCCAACCGCTGGGTCCACGGTCAGGTGAACCGCTCTCATGACGGCATCGAGGGGCCGCGGGCTTTTTCCGAAAAGCGGAAGGCTCAATGGAATGCCGAAGGCGGGCCGAACCAGAGGGTTAACTTTGGGGGATGAATTCCTGAGTAAAGGAGGATATTATGGCTTACCAAAATCTTATCTATGACAAGAAGGGCAAAGTAGCCGTCATCACGATGAACCGTCCCGATGCCCTGAACGCCATGAACTATGAACTGACGGATGAGCTGGTGGATGCTTTTCAGAAAGCGAACGATGACACTGATATCAATGTCATCATACTTACCGGCGCAGGCAGGGCATTCCAGGTCGGGGCTGATATGAAGGTGGCGGCTCAGATAAAACCCGGGGAAAGTCCGCGTGCCGGTGGCTGGGGTGGTTTGGGTACGCCGGAGAAATCACTGAAACCGGTGGTCTGTGCCATCAATGGCATCTGCGCCGGCGGGGGGCTGATTATGCTGGGTGGCTGTGATGTGTTTATCTGTTCCGATGATGCCACTTTCTTCGACCCTCACGTCGATGTGGGCTGGCTGCCGCTGGGCGAGACTTTCGGCACAGCGACTTCGATGGCTTACCATCTGGCGATGCGTATGGGGTTAGTGGGCAATTCAGAGAGAATGAATGCCAGCCGGGCCTACGAGGTAGGCATGGTCAGTGAAGTGGTGCCGCGTGACAAATTGATGGCGCGGGCATTGGAAATAGCGGATATAATCGCTTCCAAAGCGCCGCTGGCGACGAGGTGGATCCGGTATGCGATGCGCCATATCATGATTGACGCGCCACACGACACAGCGATGACTGAGATGGATACCTGGGTTCATCAGCAGGTAAACCGGGACCCCGATGGCAGAGAAGGTCCTCGTTCCTTTGCCCAGAAACGGAAACCCCAGTGGACCGGTGAAGGTGGTCCGAAAATCAGGCCGATACGGATAAGAAGGTAAAAATCAGGCATTATTATCAAATGGAGGTATAACAATGGCTTACGAGACTCTTATCTACGAGAAGAAGGGTAGAACGGCAATCATCACGCAGAACCGTCCCAATAGCTTGAATGCTCTGAACTTTAAGATGAGCGATGAGCTAATCGAGGCTTTCCAGCAGGCAAATGATGACAATGAGGTCTATGTTATCGTGCTTACCGGCGCCGGCAGAGCTTTTAATGTCGGTGCCGACCAGAAAGAGGCGGCACAGGTCTCGCGTACCGGGGGGCAGGGGGGAGGATATGGCGGCTACAGCGCCCCCGGACGGTCTCTGAAACCGGTGGTCTGCGCCATCAATGGCATCTGTGCCGGCGGCGGTCTGATTCTGCTCGGCGGCTGTGATGTCGTTATCTGCTCCGATGACTCCACCTTTTTCGACCCCCATGTCGAGGTGGGCTGGCTGCCGCTGGGTGAGACCTTCGGCACGGCGACTTCGATGCCTTATCATCTGGCGATGCGTATGGCGTTGATGGGTAATTCGGAGAGAATGAACGCCGACAGGGCTTACCAGGTGGGTCTGGTCAGCGAGATAATCCCCCGCGATAAGCTAAATGAGCGGGCGCTGGCGATAGCCGACATCATTGCTTCCAAGGCGCCGCTGGCGACGAGGTGGATTCGGTATGCGATGCGCCACATCATGATTGATGCGCCACATGATACGGCGATGAATGAGATGGATACCTGGGTTCACATGCAGGTGAACCGTGCTCATGATGGCATCGAGGGGCCGCGCTCCTTCGCTGAGAAGCGCAAACCGCAGTGGAACGGTGAAGGCGGTCCGGTCTACCGTCCGATACGCAGCAGCCATTAGTATTCCTGCGAGCAGGAACATAAAATTAGTTAGTAGAGGTTGTCCAGAAAGCGTCATTGCGAGACCATTCCGGCGAAGTCGGAAGGCGAAGCAATCCGTGGTCGGGAAGGGATAGTCACTCCCCCCAGATTGCCACGGGCTTCGCCCTCGCAATGACATTTCCAATATTCAGTTCACCGGATAACGCTTTGCTTGACGAAATCCTGTAAAACCTTGGGGACGGCAATGCTGCCGTCGGCTTGCTGGTAGTTCTCCAGGATGGCGATGAGAATTCGGGGCAGGGCTAAACCGGAGCCGTTCAGGGTGTGGACGAACTGTGGTTTGGCGTCAGAGGATGGGCGGTAGCGGATGTTAGCCCGCCGTGCCTGGAAATCGGTGCAGTTGGAACAGGAGCTGACCTCCAGCCATTCTTCACAGCCGGGAGCCCATACCTCGATATCATAAGACCTGGTGGAGGCAAAGCCGATGTCAGCGGTGCAGAGCTGGACGATGCGGTAAGGCAGCTCCAGCGCCTGGCAGACCTGCTCGGCGTCATTGAGCAGTTTGTCCAGCTCCTCATTCGAGGTGGCTGGCTCGGTGAATTTGTATAGCTCCACTTTGTCGAACTGGTGTCCCCGTTTGATGCCGCGGGTATCTTTGCCCGCCGACATTTTTTCCCGCCGGAAGCAGGCAGTGTAGGCGACATAATATAGCGGCAAGATTCCCGGGGCGATGATTTCGTCGCGGTGCAGGTTGGTGATTGGCACCTCGGCGGTAGGCACCAGCCACAGGTCGTCTTCGGCGTCATGGTAGAGATTATCGGCGAATTTAGGCAGGTTGCTCGAACCGACCAGGCATTCCTTCTTGACCACAAATGGGGGATAGACCTCGCGGTAGCCATGGCCGGTATGGAGGTCTAACATGAAAGCGATGATGGCTCTTTGCAGTCGCGCGCCCAGCCCCTTGAGCACGTAGAAGCGGCTGCCGGATAGCTTGACTCCCCGCTCGAAGTCGATAATGTCCAGCGACTCGCCCAGTTTCCAGTGGGGAGACGGCGTGAAATCGAAGCTCTTAGGCTCTCGCCAGGAACGGATGACGACATTATCCTTTTCACTGGTGCCTACAGGGACGGTGGGTTGGGGTATGTTGGGTATCTGGAGCAGCAGCCCCTGTAACTGCTCATCGAGCTTTCTGCCCTCTTCTTCAAGGTCTCGTATTCTGGAACGCATCTCCACCATTTCCTGTTTACCCGGAGCTAAATTCGCCTGGTATGCCCGGGCGCCCTCTTTTCGGCTGCGTCTCAGTTCTTCCAGTTCCGTTGTTTTCTTACGGCGCTCTGAATCCAACCTCAGAATTTCGTCCAGCGGGGCAGTATCCCGGCGGTTGGCGATGGCTTCCCGCACCAAATCTACATTGTCACGGATGAATTTCAGGTCAAGCATAGTTTTCTCCTTCACTGGTCATTGCGAGCGAAGCGTGGCAATCTCTTTAAATCATTATACAATACTAAACTAACCCCCATCCCACTTTTGTCCCCTTCCCTATACCTGTTTATATTTTAATGTCATTGCGAGGGCGTAGCCCGTGGCAATCCCGGTAGACCTTCGTCATTGTCATTTTCCAAGCAGGTGGCAATCTCTACAAATCATCATACAAATCACGCCACTCCTGATTTATACTCTCAATTAGCTGGATTTTCTTCAGTCTTGGACCATCCTTAAGCTGCTTCTCTCGTCAGATGGCTCCGACGACATCTTCGCCCATTTCATAATAAACCAGTTTGTCGACTTTGTATCTCTTGGTAAACCCTTCTATGAACTTCTCCTTGCGCTCGTAGATTCTTCTCTTCAGGTCATTGGTTACACCGATATACAGGACTGAACCAGTTTTGTTGGTCAGGATATAGACGTAGTATTGGCTGCTCATGTGTTTAAGTTGACAAGTATGGCAAATACTCTATAATTATCATTCCCAACTTGATAAAATCGGGGACGCGGGAATCTCCATGAATACTACCGTCTCCCACCTAGATTGCCACGAGCACTAACGTGCTCTCGCAATGACATTTTTAGAAGAGAGGTGCAGCCTCTCTCGGACTCTTCCTTTAGTCTCGCTGGTTCTTGGCAGCGATTATCCTTTCAAGTACAATGGCGACGCCATCTTTGTCGTTACTCGCCGTATGGAAATTGGCACAAGCCAATACCTCAGGTACTGCGTTTGCTACAGCTATCGGAATACCGCATATTTCTAACATTTCCACATCAGGTAAGTCATCTCCAAAAGCAACTGTCTCGCGAAGCGCAATATGTCGAGACTTTAAAAGATACCGTACTCCCATGGACTTGGAGGCTCGCTTACTGGGCATATCTAAAAACTTGAAGCCGGCGTTGGGGAATACCGCAAGAAAATCGTTGAATTGTCGAGAAAGCTCTTGAGCCATAACCGAAAGGTCTTGCCCCAAGCCATTAACCCAAATTTTGGTAGGTTCTCGGCGAAGGGCTTCATCTAGCGAAAGGACCATATCGGGAGTAGCCCGATTGAGGCTCCATAAGGTTCGGCTGTCAGGTGCTTGGTTGCAGCCAAATTCGAACCCGTCGAGCTCAATTCCTACGCGAACTGCTGGCTCTATTGCCAGAATGAATCGAACTACCTTCGTGGCTACTTCTTGTGGGATTACTTCCCTCCGGAAACCAGACAGAGGAGTTGCACCTCTTATCACACCCCCGTTCTCCATTACTAGAGAACACTTGTCTGCTAGCTTATCTCCGAGTAGTTGTCGTACTGAACGCTCTGCTCGTGATGTGGCAATGATGACTGCCAATCCATCCGAGATGCATTGCTCCAACGCAGCGCGGCTGCGCGCAGATAGGTTGGACTTGCTATCCAGCAGCGTTCCGTCCAGGTCAATCGCGACTGCCTGACACTTCTCGAAGTCTGGGAGATTGATGTCTGTACTCTTGACCATTATGATATTTTCCGTCGACAAATGTTATCTAACCCTTTTCCTTCAACTGCGGGAACAAAATTACCTCTCTAATGGATTGCTGGTTGGTGAGGAGCATGACCAGGCGGTCGATGCCGACGCCCAAGCCACCGGTGGGAGGCATGCCGTATTCCAGCGCTTCGAGAAAGTCTTCGTCAATTGTCCAGCGCTCTTCGCCTTCGGCCGGACGTTCCTTAAGCTGTTCGACGAATCGTGCCCGCTGCTCGATGGGGTCGTTCAGTTCGGTGTAGGCATTGGCAATCTCAAGCTCGCCGGCAACGAACGCTTGAAAACGCTCCACCACCCGCTCTTCGCCCGGTTTGTTCTTAGCCAGCGGGGACATCGATACCGGGTAGTCCGTGAGAAAGGTGGGCTGGATGAGCTTGGGTTTGACACATGTTGAGAGAAGTTCATCGACCAGCTTTGCCCAGTTTTGCTTCGGGTCGGCTTCGATTTTCATCGAACGCATCTTTTCCCGCAGGCCGGCCGCAGTGGGATACTTGACGAAGTCGATGCCGGAATACTCTATGATAGCATCCCGCAGCGTGACCCGCCGCCAGGGCGCCTTGACGTCTACCGTGTGTTCTCCGAACTTCACCCTGGTTGTGCCCAGAACTTTCTGGCTCACTTCGGATACCATATCCTCGACCATCTTCATAACGTCATTGTAGTCGGCATAGGCTTCATAGCTTTCCAGCATGGTAAACTCGGGGCTATGGTTCGCATCGATACCTTCGTTGCGGAAAATGCGTCCTATCTCATACACCTTGTCAAAACCGCCAACGATGAGCCGCTTGAGGTGAAGCTCGGTGGCGATGCGCAGGTAGAAATCCTGGTCGAGGGCATTGTGGTGGGTTATGAACGGGCGTGCCAGCGCACCGCCGGCTGAAGGCTGCAGCACCGGCGTCTCCACTTCCAGAAAACCGTGCTCATCGAGGAACTGCCTTATGGCAGAGATAACCTGGCTCCTCACCTTGAAAGTCTCTTTAACTGCGGTGTTGCTGAGCAGGTCCAGGTAACGCTGGCGGTAGCGCAGCTCGACATCGGCCAGGCCGTGCCATTTCTCGGGGAGGGGCTGAAGGGACTTGGATAACAGGGTGAACTCGCTGACGGCGATGGTCGGCTCGCCAGTCTTGGTGCGGAAGAGCCGGCCGCCGGCGCCGATAATGTCGCCAATATCGATGTCTTTGAGTAGTTCCAACTGGTCGGCATTGAGTAAATCGCCGAGTAGAAGCTGAATTTTGCCTGTGCCGTCCCGCAAATCGAGGAAAGAGATTTTGCCCATTTTCCGTCGGGCGGTGATACGTCCGGCAACAGCAACCGGTGGTGTAGTTGTTTCCCCGGATGCCTCATGTTGCTTGAGTAAGGCGATAGACTCCTGGGTGGTATGGGTGGGGTGATAGCTGCGGGGGTATGGCTCGATACCGCGCGCACGGATGCGCTCAAGCTTTTCCAGTCGCTGTTTGGCAATACGTTCGGCTCCGGATGTCATTTTTCTCCCTTGCTTATCATATAGTAAAAAGACCGAGAGCGCCAGACTCTCAGTCCCTATATTATCCTTTATTGTGCCTGATAGTAAAGCTGTTGCTCAAGAGATTATCTTCGCAGCCTCGTTTTTTAGAGTGTCCAGCCAAGCGGCCGATTTTACCTCTCGCTCCAGTAGATATTTGAGGTAATCTCTCATCACCATTTCCAGCTCATGTGCCAGTTCCTGATTCATTTTTAACCTGCTAGCGGTATCGTAATCATTATTTTGCAGCAACCGCAGCACTTTGAGGGCGTTTACCGAGATAGGATAGGTTAAAGGTTGAGTATGCTGGCAATCGGGGCAGAGGATACCACCGGCGTTCGAGGAGAATGAGTTGGTCACCGGCTTTAGTGGCTGATGACAGACCACGCACTGTTGTAATTGGGGCCGGTAGCCGACCGCGTTAAGCAGGTGAAGCTCGAAATAGCGTAAAGCCAGTTCACTGTCGGCGGGCTGGCAGAGCTGCTGCATTACCCCCAGGAGCATTTGGAATAATGGGCGATTCTCGATATGCTCGGCGGTGAACTGGTTGACTAGCTCAAGGGCATAGAGGGCATAAGAAGTAAGGCGCAAGTCGCTCTTCAGGGGCAGAAAGCTATCGATAGTCTGGCTGCCGGTGATGGTGTCCAGGTTCCGTCCGCGAGCCAGCGATACCAGGCTATGGGTGAGCAGTTCCAGGTGTCCGGCGAGCTTGCTGCGGGGACGCCTGACCCCCTTGGCTACCGCTTGAATCTTACCCAGCTCCGGGGTGTAGAGGGTCAGGATTCTATCCGCCTCCCCCAGCTTGGTCTTCTTGATAATAATGGCTTCCGTCTGATAAGTTCGTGGCCTAGGCATTTTAACCTACTGTAATTTCTTGACTCTTTTGGGCTAGGGCAAGGGTTCAATCCTGGTGAGTTCTATTATTGTGCCCCACATGTGAATGCTGGCAAGGTCGGTGCGTATTTTAGCTTCGAACCGGATGCGAATGCCATCTTTTTGGAATTCCTGACCCAGGTTATTCGGGTCATATTTCTTGCCGTCATCGGTCAGTATTCCGTAAAATCCTCCTTCGAGGTCATTGAATCTTATAGTACCTGTGCCGGAGACAGTGTTTTTAGCCGCACCGGTACAGCCGGTTAACGCTATTATTGCCGCCGAGAATAACGATATGGAGAGGATTGTTAGCCTAAATACTCTTTCAGTCCCGAATCTCTTCATTCTGATTGTCATGGGAACCACCCCTTCAAACTATCCCTTTTGATAAGCAACCTCTAATACCAGTTGAAGACCTTTTCACTTGAAACAAGTCACTGATTAGACGAGCCTTTTACCAATATACCTTAATACTGGTAACA
>JACQOM010000018.1 GCA_016202525.1 Chloroflexota bacterium
ACCCAGACCCTGGCCGGCGTGGGTTTTGAGGTCGAATGGCGACGGGTCGACTTTAAGAGAGGCGGGCAGCGGTCTCAGAAGCCGGTCAGGGCTTACTGTATCCCCGACTTTCAAACATGGGCGGAGGTTACCTCACGATATTATTACTCCGAAGATGGAGAAATGAACGAGACGATACCCAATGTTTTGAAATCTCACAAATTTCACCGTGTTCCTGGAAGCGTGGCATCCGTGACATCTGTGACAAACACCGTCGAAGTTGATGGTCGTGTCACGGTTGCCACAGATGCCACACATTATTTTACACGGCATGGAAACAACGGCAATAAACCGACCGACCCCTGCGCCGCCTGTGGTTCCACTGACTGGTGGCGAAGAGACGGAGATTGGTTGTGCGGACATTGTCATCCGGAGGCGCTTGGGTAGTCTCTTCAAGGCGGGGTTATTCGGGGGAGGGTCACCCCCTCCCCCGCCTCGAAATAGACTAAATCAGCCCCTGCTGCAAAGGAGTAAAACAACCGGCAGGCTCATAGATAGTATGGATAGCATAGCATAGGTAGCATAGGTGAAATAGAGGGAGGTGAGAGATGAAGATTTACCCTGGAGATCACATGACCAACCGGAAAGAAGCCATTACCTTGGCTCTCCAAACAGCCGGAATAGAAGGATTAAACTCCGACATCCTCGGCATGTTTGAGTCGATGGCTGACACAGAGAAGGCTAATACTGAATCTGACAGAGCTATCGGCGTCGCGGTAAAGAGCAGGTATGGCAACAAGGCCACCTGGCGGGCGGACCGATGGTTTGTTCCGGTACCGAGACTTCAATTCCAGGGCAAAGACGTTCCCCAGCTTGTCATCGAGGTCAATACGTATCTCGTTGCCGCGGCGAATGTGCGGACGCCACAGGATTCGCGCCTGGTGACGCTGGTGGGAAATGTCGGCAAACCGGAAATAATGTCCATCCCGATGATTTTCCTCCACGCTATCCTAGAACGTGACCTGGGGCGGTTTGCCATGATCGCCAGGGACCCGAGCTACACCACCTGGGAAGTGCCGGGAGCTAAAGCTGTCCGCCTCCCTAATGAGTTCATCAACATGCTTTCTCATTTGTTGGGGTGGCAGTCGGTTGTTGCTTGGCTGGAAAGGTTCGGTTCTCAGGGAAGGTGCGTGGCGCCGTTGGTAGCCGGAACCCTGCTTGGTTTGGCTTTCCAAAACTCTATCCAACCAGTGTCAGTGGACCAGCAGATGATGACCACAGATAGCCTGATTGGCGCCCTGGAAGGCATGGCCTATCAGCCGGCCGAGGCCCGAGAGATGGTAAGACTGGCTGCCCCACGATTAAGGGCTGACATGACGCTCGAGGAAGCGATTCGAATCACACTGCAAATGGGAAAGGAGGCGACCAACAATGAGCGAGAAGTTCAACAAGGATGAAATAGAGGATGCCATCAGGATGGCCCGCGTTTACTGCCCAGGCTTTAATGAGGATATGTTCGAGAGCCTGATGGAGCTTGAGAAACGTATAGCCGAATCAGGCTATCTTGAGGCCGTGATGGGACTGATTCGTCTAGAGGACGAAAAAGACATATCCTGCACCGAAGCTCTCGATGCCTGTTATGAGATGCTCGATCAAAAGGCGAAGCTGGAAAAGGAGATACCCCAACTTCAAAACAGGGTAAACAGCCTGGTGGCCGAGATAAAACAGGCAAAAGCGGAACTCGAACAGGCAAAGAACGCCATCTCAAAGGCTAGACAGGAACTCCTGCAAATCAAAGTTGAATACGCAGTTGAGGAGAAGAAACTCTCAGCTCTGCATAAGAGAACTGAGAGCGAGAAGCAGCGTATAAGCAAGGAACTCGAGGACAGCTACCAGCAGGCCAATGTTACTAAGGAAGATGTCGTGGCTGCTGGCAAACTCAAGGCTGATGTAGAAAGCCACGGTTTCACCCTCGAGCTTATGCTTGACCTCTCCCATGAATTCGCCGGACATAAGAACGCCAGGGAAAAGCTGACCGAGGGACTGAAAACACATGGTTCCCTCAGCAAGTACTTGGATGAGTTGGATGACCTTGGGAACAAGGAGAAGTCAAGAGTCATGGCGGAGATAGCCGGTCTGGAGTCGCAGAAAAAGACCCTTGCCAGCGAAAATGGCAACTTGAGAAATATGCTTTCTCGGTTGCAGGCTGACATTACCAATGAAGAAGCCTTGAGGCAGTTCCACCAGCGTTATTCACCTGTGAGCTGGTTCTTGGATCAGCTGGTGAGATGGGATCGTGTTTACTTCATGCGCTGCGGGAGTCCCGTAAATATGGCTGCCGGTGTCATCGACAAGAAACTCGGTAGCCCGCACTTCTGGACCGACGCTCTTCCGACTGTGTGTCCGCATTGTGGGTGTCGTCCGATATTTTACGATACGGAAATTTACCAACACCTCAATTGGCCAGCGGAAATACCCCTCAAATTGAGACTGGGAGATTGAAATGCCAAAAAACAAACGAACGAAGAAGCCAACTGGATTTTCTCTGGAATGTGTCTGTGGGTCAAAGGCTGCTATCTTTGAACTGGAAAAGGGGTATATGGCCCACTGTCCGAACTGCGGAGCAGTGACCTTTTTCGATAACCCCATACTCCTCAAAAGGGTGGAGTTCGGTGGCAAACTCTGCCCGCATCAGCTTGAAAAGAAACCCTGCCGCGGCGGGCATACAACTTGGTGTTCGACATGCCGGGTCAGGAGCTTTATCTACGACAACTAGGGCGAAGGCAGCATCAGACTGGTAGCCGTGGATTGAGTATTTTATCGGTTCTTCCGGTGTACCAATCTACTAATTCGTGATCTTGTTGGGTTCGTGACCTTACCGGTCAGTCTAGAAGTAACCTGCAGAACGATGATATAATGAGCGATAGTGGAGATAAGAAAACGCGTTCTGGTAGTTGATGATGAACCGGGAATAGGAAAGGTATTGCGCATAAAGCTTGGCCTTTCAGGGTATGACGTCATCACTACCACAAGCGGTGCTAAAGCAATTGAGGTTGTCCGAACGCAAGAGCCGGACGTAATGTTATTGGACATGCTAATGCCGGATGTTTCCGGCATGGACGTGCTCGAGAGAGTACGGGCTTTTTCTCAGGTGCCGATAATCATCTCCACGGGCGCTCCCGACATTGTCCAATTTGCTTTGAAGGTTGGGGCCAACAACTACATTGCCAAACCGTTCAATCCTGATCTGCTCGTGGATAAGATCAGGTTAGTATTGAGTACCAGTCAGTATGTTAAAGGATGCGATGCCAACAAAGAAGAAAATCCTCCTCGTTGACGATGAACGAGGAATCCTTAAAGTCCTTAGTATAAAGCTAAGGGTCTCAGGCTACGATGTTGTTACCGCAGCCGACGGCCAAGAGGCACTTAAGATGGTTGACTCGGCAAGTCCGGACCTCATGCTGCTGGACGTTATTATGCCCGGCATAGACGGATTTGAAGTACTGCGGAAATTGCGCCCTGCTTCACAACTACCAGTTATCGTCTGTAGCGCCAGACCTTCGAACATGCAAGAAGCCATGAACCTTGGAGCTAACGATTTTCTTGCCAAGCCATTCAACGTCGACGACCTGGTGAAGAGAATCGAGTTGCTGTTGGACCACAAGGGGCCGTCGACCGGCTCAGCGGATTAAGCTCCCTCCTTCTTGTCTTGGGGAATGGTGAACAAGAACGTAGAGCCCTCACCCAACTTTGATTCCACCCAGATGCGTCCGCCGTGGGCTTCGACCAGCCGTTTGCAGACTACCAATCCCAACCCTACTCCCTTGATATTGTGTACCGTCTTCAATCGGCCAAACGGCTCAAACAACTTCGACTGGAGTTCTGGCTCTATTCCTTCCCCGTGATCACTGACACCAACAAGCAGGTCTCCATTCTCTCGCCGGGCAAATACCAGAATCTCACTGCCTTCAGCGGAGTATTTGAAGGCATTCTCCACAAGATTAGAGATTATGCGTTCAATCCTAACCGGGTCAATAAGTACCGGCGGAAGTTCGTTTGAGACGTCCAGCGCGACTTCGCGGGGCGGATATAGCCGCCGAACATTATCCACTGTCTTCCTGGCGATTTCTGGTATCTTTACCAGTTTCTTGTCGAGCGACAGGCGCCCGGCTTGATATCTTGAAAGTTCGAGCAGATTATCAAGTATGTCGGCCAGCGATTCGGCGCTGGAATCCGCTTCTCGTAAGAGGTCTCGCAGGTCGTCCTGGGAAATACGTTCATCTATGGCGGTCTTTATGGCGCCTGTAATCACGGTGAGGGGAGTACGCATTTCATGCGAGACGAGACCGATGAACTCATCCTTTATTTGCTCGACATTTTTGCGCTCTGTAATATCATGAATCGTACCCATTACTGCCTGTTTGCCCCCATACGAGACAGGTGAGACATTTATTGAAACCCAGACTGGAGTACCATTTTTTCTCTTAAGCCTTGTTTCAACGTCCCGGACGACTCCGCGGTCCTTAAGCGTGCCAACCCAGGAACGCCTATCCTCGGGGTTCCAGTATAGGTCAATGGCTTTCGTGCCTACAAGCTCACCCTGGTTATAACCAAGAAGAAGTTCGTAAGAGCGGTTGGTGTAGAGTAGCACGCCGTCAGCTGAGCTCACACCTACGCCGACAGGGGATGCCTCGCTCAAAATGCGGAAGCGTTCCTCGCTTTCTCGCAACGCCTCTTCCACCTTCTTGCGCTCGGTGATGTCTACGGCGGTACAGACAATGCCGTTCACTTTTCCTGATTCATCCCGCGTTGGTTCAATAGTGGTGTCATAAAAGAATCGTGTTTCTCCGCTGGAGAGAGCATACTCCGTTCGTATGCCTTTACCTGTATTGATTACCTGACGTTTGACGTCCACCAACTCGTTTGCCTGTTGGCCGAAGATTTCCTGGTCTGTCTTACCGATGAATTGCCCTTGGGCCAGGGCGTCATTAGGATTGTATACCCATGTATATCGTAGGTCCGCGTCCTGCCGGAAGGCAACAACCGGCGAGTTAAGAAAGGCAGCATCCAGTTGCTCTTTAGCAAGACGCAGCGCTTGCTCTGCCTTCCGTAACGCTTCTCCGCTCTTGATCAGTTCTTCGTTCTTCTTCTGTTCGGTCAGGTCGGTGACCACGGCGACAATCGCAAGCTTGCCCAAATTCAGTTGTATAGTAGCTGCGTAAGCTGGAACCTGAGAGCCATCCCAGGTTCGAAGTATCAGTTCTTCACGTCCTCTTTCCCGCCTTAGAAGGTCAGCGAGCGTCGAATGACTTTCCGGGTGAACGAAGTTAAACATAGAAGTCCCGATGACTTTGTTGAGGTCGGTGTGCATCATTTGCGCGAAGTATTGGTTGGAGAAAAGAATCGTGCCCTCAGGTGATAGGGTTACAGTTCCTTCGTTGATGTTTTCAATAGCAGTGCGGTAAACGGTGTCGGCACCCTGGACAGTGAAGACCTGTTCCCCGAGTTTAGTATTGACCACCAGGGCGTCCACTTCACCGCTTCTGATAGCACGTAGCGTCTCCTCGGCTTCGGTCAGCCGCTGCCGCAAGTCCTCGTTTTCCGCCTGTAGCTCTTGCTTGGTGTGCTTGTCGCTCATTTTTCAACTCTTCTTACTTTTTTGCGGGGGGGGGACTCTTGACTTCAAGTCCAGACCCAGGATAATGCGGTCTTCCTGCGAGAGGTTACCAATCAGCCGACGTAGTGGCGCCGGCAGTTTCTTTATGAGTGTAGGGACGGCGATTATCTGATCATCTTTGGCGAGGGTTGGCTGCTGGTAGATATCAATCACTTCCAGCTCGTAGTTATCGCCAAAATTATCACGCATGATTTTCTTGATATTACGCAGGGCTTCCTGGGAACGCGGTGTCATACCGGTGATGTAGAGCTTGAGGACGTACTTCTCCGTGCCCTGCTTGGCCAGAGCCTGTTCCATCGACTCGGTGGCTGAAGTCTTGTCGGTACCGTTTTTTCTGGGCATATCAGTCCTCCTCGCGCGGGTAGAGGTTTAGACCCACCAGCACCCGTTCGGTGTTGGAGAGGTCGCCGATTATCTTCCTTATAGGCTCAGGAAGCTTGCGTACCAGGGTGGGAATGGCCAGAATCTGGTCACCTTTTGCCAGCTTCGGGTTTTCCAGAAGGTCGATTACCTCGATGTTATACTTCCCTTTCAGGTGCTCCTCACAGATTTTCTTCAGGTTGGCGAAGGCAGCAATGGACTTGGGCGTCTGCCCGGCGACATACAGCCTGAGGTTCCATATCTCCGGTTTGCTCCTCTTTTCGGTATCTGCGGGTGTCTTTTTCTTCTTGCCGATTGCCATCGTTTTGCCTCTCGCTAGAATTATTTTGCCTTGCCGTGCTCGAAACCGAGCGCCTTCAGCACCCGTTCCTCATTGGTGAAATCGCCGACCATCAACTTCTGCGGTAGCGGCGACGTTTTCATTAGTGTCGGGATTGCCACTATCTGCTCCTGCCGCGCAACCTCGGGATGTTCCAGGAGGTCCACCACCTCAATGGTACATTTATCCTTAAGGTGCTCGGCACAAATACGGTTCAGATTCTTGTAAGCTACCACACAACGTGGCGTCCAATCAGTGACGAAGAGGCGCATTTTCCACTCTTCGACGCCGTTGGTATTACCATAATCCGGGTGTGCTTTCGTGCTCATTTTACCCTGGCCTCCTTAGCCCCCGGCTTAGACTCCCGGTGGCTGGCCAGTGTCTTCTTTTCCGTGGCGAGGGCTTTATCCCGCGCCTTTTCTTGCGCGATGACCATCTCTGTCTCCTTGATATCCGATTCAAACTCGGCGCGCATGGCAGCAATCCTGGCTTCCAGGGCGCGGCGCTTTTCCTCTATCTGGCGTTCGCGGGAAGCCGTTCCCTCGTGCCTAACGACATCCGCGGCTTCATCGGCGGATATCTGCGCCAGGCGGGCGGTACCCATGAAGGCTCCGGCAGCCGTGGAGTAGATATCCACCAGCTCTACGCCCTTGTTGCTCATCACGAACTCGCGCACCTGGTTGGAGTGGTTCATGCCGCGGGACTTGACTATCACCAGGGTGCGGTTGCGCTCCAGGTTGCCCTGCACGTTAGCGAGATGTATCCACGTATCGAAGGCTGAGGACAGGCCGACGCCGGTCTGCTCTGTGGCGGCACTCTCGGACATACTGGTAAACATTGCCGTTATCTCGTGCATTTTCAAGAAATCAACGACGCGCAAAATCATCTGCCTTACCTCGTTAAAGGCACCCAGGGAAATAAAGTCGGTAAGGGCATCCACCACCACGATTTCCGGCTTGTGTTTCAGGGCTTCCGCCTGGATAGTAAGCAGGTGCTTTTCCAATCCCTGTTCCGAAACCCGGACGGCATGGAAATGGAGCAGCCCCTTCTTGACCCACGGCTCCAGGTCGATGCCGATGGAACGCATATTGCGCATAATCTGGTTGGGGGCTTCTTCAAAAGCATAGTAGAGACAACGTTTGCCGCTGCGGCACCCGGCTTGAATCAGACTGGCGGAAAGGCTGGTCTTGCCGGTGCCCACCATACCGGACAACAGGATGGAGCTGCCTTTGATGTAACCCTTGCCGTCGAGCATGGCATCAAGGCGGGGTACTCCGGAAGTTACCCTCTCGTTGGAGGCGGGGTAATTCAGTCTGACTCCGGTTACGGGCAGGATAGAGATGCCGTTCTCATCGATAATGTAAGGAAATTCGTTGGTGCTGTGAGCGGAGCCGCGGTACTTCACAATGCGCAGGCGGCGGGTAGACAGCTCTGCGGTAATGCGGTTATCAAGGAAGATAACACAGTCGGAGACATACTCCTCCAGACCATGGCGGGTCAGTGTGGTCTCACCGCCGCGCTCGCCAGTGACGATGGTGGTCACACCCTTGTCCTTGAGCCAGCGGAAGAGGCGGCGCAGCTCGGCGCGGATGATGCCGGTGTTGCTCAGCCCGGCGTAAAGAACTTCGATGGTATCCAGCCCCACCCGCTTGGCTTTTATGGAATCGATGGCGCTGCCCAGGCGGACGAACAGGCCTTCCAGGTCATATTCCCCGGTCTCTTCGATTTCGCTGCGCTCCACGGATACCTGGTCGATAAGCAGCTTCCCTGAAGCAACCAGGCTCTTGAGGTCGAAGCCGAGAGAGCCGACGTTGGTGGTGAGCTCCTGCTCCGTTTCCTCGAAGCTCATGAATACACCGGGTTCGTTGTACTGGGTTATGCCGCGTACCAGGAACTCCAGGCTCATTAAAGTCTTACCGGAACCGGCGCTGCCGTAGACCAGGGTGGGACGTCCGGTGGGCAGTCCGCCACCGGTTATCTCATCCAAACCCTGAATACCAGTGGGAGTCTTTTCTAGTATAGGTAGCACCGCTTCCTTCTGCGATTTCTTGGCCATTTATACCTCCTATCATGAGTCGAAACCCGACGTTGCCTTTAACTAGAACTGCACCAATATCACCTTTACCTCTCGGATTCTATTTCTTACCACGGATTGCCTGCTTCGCCAGCTTCTGAATGTCATCCATTATCCATATGCGAGTTAGAGTAGAAACGCCGATCCCCATGCGGTTAGCCTCTTTCTTGATCTGTTCCCAATTCTCGTGGCTTACCCGAATGGGGATTATTTTCTGAAGATTCTTTTTGCCGACGGATTGTTTCAAAGGTTCCTTCTTTTGTCCATCGTGATTGGTATTAGGGAGTGTCTTGTCAGGATTGGCCATTTGTTTGCCTCCGGCTGCCCCCCAAGGTGCACAGCAATACACATTGTATACGTGACAATAGT
>JACQOM010000151.1 GCA_016202525.1 Chloroflexota bacterium
ATGTTAGCACCTGCTCATACTCCTGTTCTAGTGGAAGAGGCAATCAGGGCGCTCGCAGTACAACCTGGTGGGCGCTATATCGATTGTACTCTCGGTGGCGGGGGACATGCGGCGGCTATTCTGGAGCACAGCTCACCAGGCGGACAACTACTGGGCATCGATGCCGACCCCGAGGCGATAAAAGTGGCCGAAAGCCGTCTTGAAGCCTATAAAGGCTCTACACTTCTTGTTAACGACAACTTTGCTAATCTGCAGGCTATTTGCTATAAGTATGACTTTGTGCCGGTACATGGCATCTTGTTCGACCTGGGGCTGTCTTCTCTCCAACTCGACAGCAGCGGTCGGGGTTTCAGCTTTCAACACCGGGCACCGCTGGATATGCGTCTCAGCCCTGACCAGGAACTGACTGCGGCTGATATCGTTAATACTTATTCCGAGGCTGAACTAGCTCACCTAATAAAAACCTACGGTGAGGAAGGCTACAGCCGCCGTATTGCCCGCAGTATCGTGCAAGAACGGCCGCTTAAAACTACCACTGACCTCGCTCAAGTAATCGAGCGGGTTGTTGCCCGTCGCGGACACCGCATTCACCCGGCGACTAAGACTTTTCAGGCGTTACGCATTGCCGTTAACCAGGAGCTTGAGCACCTGGAATCAGCTTTGAGGCAATCAGTTAACCTTCTTGGCTTTTCGGGAAGGCTGGTGGTTATCAGTTATCATTCACTGGAGGACCGTATCGTCAAGCAATTTATGCAGCGGGAGTCAAGGGAGTGTATCTGCCCGCCGGGGACGCCAACCTGTGTTTGCGGGCATAAGGTTAGCCTGAGAATACTTAACAAGAGGGTTATTACCGTTTCATTTGCCGAATTTCAGGCTAATCCGCGCAGTCGTAGCGCCAGATTGAGAGCTGCTGAGCGTGTTATCAATCAGGATGAGCAATATCAGGTGGTCGAAAGGTTATGCTCGGCAACCGAAGTTAAGGATAATGGCTGGAGGAGACCGATTCTGCTGCAGAAGCTGCGGCAGGTTTTCCTGGCATCCTGACCGTATTTTATAGATTACGGAAGGGGGTATCAGGGTGCGCAGATTAACAGGAAGGGCTGTAATTCAGTAATAAGGAGGGACTGAATGGGAAAGCGGGCCACTTTAACGGCCATCGATGTTGGGACCACCAAGATATGTACCATTATCGCTGAGGTAAACGATTCCGGTGTTCGTGTAGCTGGTGTCGGCATTACCCCGTCCGATGGTTTACATAAGGGGTTGGTGGTCAATATCAATGATGCCAGAGACTCAATCCGCAAGTCGGTCATTAAAGCCGAACAGGCCAGTGGTTATAAAGTAGAATCGGCTTATGTCGGCGTTACCGGCCGAAACGTTACCTCATTGAATAACCATGGTGTCGTTGCGATTACTCGAAATGACCGGCTGGTGCGTCCGGATGACTTGAAGAGAGTGTTGCAATCTGCCAAGAGTGTCAAGGTCCCCAGCGACAGAAAAGTGCTCCATGCTATTACTCGGAGCTATGCCGTCGACGGGCAATCAGGAGTCAAAAACCCGGTAGGTATGCATGGTTTCAAACTGGATGTGGAGACACATATCATTACGGCTGCCGTAGCCTCCATCCAGAATCTGGTTAAGAGCATTCGAAGTGTCGGCCTGGATATCGAAGACCTCGTCCTTGAACCGCTAGCCAGCAGCGAGGCGATTCTGACCGAGGATGAAAAGCAAAACGGTGTTATCCTGGCTGATATCGGTGGGGGTACTACCGATATTGCTATTTTTAAAGATGGCAGCATCTGGCATACTGCCGTTCTGCCGGTGGCCGGTTATCAACTGACCAGGGATATTGCTATTGGTCTGGGGCTGCCATATGAAGTGGCTGAACAGATGAAGAAGAGGCATGGCAGTGTTCTGCCTGTTTATGAAGGTAAGGCTGAGACTGTGAGGTTGCCTGAAGATGGCCATGGTGCTTCTTATCAGGACCTGTGCGATATTCTCAGGGCTAGGGTCGAGGAAATTATGAGGTTGATTCTCCTGGAGTTGCCACGTTCTGAATATGAGGCAATGGTCCCCGCCGGTCTGGTATTGACTGGAGGCAGTTCCAATCTCTCCGGAATGGATGTAATGGGACGCGATATATTGCGTCTGCCGGTGCGGGTAGGCTCTCCGACCACAGTCTATGGTATTGCCGATAATCTCCGTGACCCGGCGTATGCTACCGGTGTCGGCCTCTTAATCTGGGGAGCCAAACAGCAGAGACAGCAAGGTTGGAAAAAGCGCGGATTTGCCGGTAGCTGGTGGGGCATAGCATCTAGGATTAGAGCGCTGTTCCATTAACTGTTGGTTAGTAAGTAATTTACTAATATATAGGGTATAGGACAAAAGGAGGGAAATATGGCAAAGACAAGTTTTGGAGCAAACCCGGCTAGAATTAAGGTTGTCGGTTTGGGTGGAGGTGGTTGTAACGCAATAACCCTCATGGTTCGATAGAATATTCAGGGTGTGGAGTTTATTGCGAAGAATACGGATGCGCAGTCTCTGGCTTTTACGGAAGCCCCGGTCCGCAATCAGCTTGTCG
>JACQOM010000150.1 GCA_016202525.1 Chloroflexota bacterium
GCCGCCGTGGTCGCCGGCGGAATTCTCCTTGCTCTGTGGTTCGTCGGCGCCGCCACCAGCTTCCTACCCCAGGCCGTGGGACAGGTCATTGGCTACCTGTCACTCTCCTACTACTTTCCTGACTTCATGAGAGGTATAGTCGATACCCGAGGCATAGTTTACTACCTCAGCATTTCCGCTTTGTTTCTATTTCTGGCAATAAGGTCCCTGGAAAACAGCCGGTGGAGTTAAATGAAGAATACCGCTAATATCTATCAATTCTCCGGATTAATCGCCGTGCTCGGGCTGGTAGCCCTGGTGGTCGGCTTCGTTGTGATGATACTACTACCTGACATCCGGTTGGCCGCCTGGGGACTTCTGCTACTGGGAGTACTACTCATGAGCACCGCCGTCATCATTGATTTCAGGCGGGTTGGCAGAGCCCTGACCGGCCGACGTGGCAAGTTCAGCACCGGCACCACGGTAATGGCGGTGACTTTCATCGGCATCACCCTCCTGGCCAATGCCATCAGCCTGGGGAACTATCACCGTTTTGACGTTACCGGCGTGTCCCAATTTACACTGACCCAGCAGACCAAAGATGTCATCAAGAACCTGAAAACACCGGTGAAGGCGCTGGCTTTCTTTATCCCAGCTATCCCAACATCCAATGACCCCGGTAATACGGCGGCTATCCTCTATAACTATGGGACTACCCTATTAACCGAGTACAAAAATTCCGCCGACAAGTTGAGCGTAGAATATATCGACCCTGATGAGAACCCTGACCGTGCCAGGCAATACAATATAACCCAGTACCAGACAGTAGTTTTTGAAACCGAGAAGGGACGCCGGCTGGTTCCGCTGGGCCAGTTTATTACCTATGATGCTCAGGGCGCTCCTACCGGAATAGAGGCAGAACATGCCTTTACCAGCGCCATTCTGGAAGTTACCGGAACTATCCAGAAAAAGATATATTTTCTCACCGGGCATGGTGAAGGCGATATTAGTTCCACTGCTGCCAGTGGTTACAGCCAGGCCAGGGAGAGTCTGCTGGACAACCTGTATAAAGTAGATACTTTAGACCTGACGATAAACCCGGTCATACCCGATGACGCTGCTGCCCTGATAGTAGCCGGGCCACAGGAGCCAATACCCACTAAGGAAGCGGAGACTATCGAGCAATATCTGAAAAGTGGTAAACAGGCCTTATTTATGATAAATCCTAACCCGCCGAAAGAGATTAAACAGCTACTGGCGAACTGGGGAATTACAGCCGGGGACGGCACGGTAATCGACCCATCATCTTATGTGGCTCCCAGTATCGATAGCCCCAGCGTACCAAGCACCAGGAATGAGTTTGGCCTGCCCACCATTTACTTCCCCGGGGCTACCGCCATTATTCCCAATCCGGAGTATAAACCCACAGCTACAATGACCGAGCAAGGTGAAATACTCCCCCAGATTATCTGGAAGAGCGAGAATAGTAAGATTCAAATGAGTCGGCTCGTCTGGACAAGCAATGATAGCTGGCTGGAAATGAATTTTAATCCCCTGGGAAAGCCTGAGTTCACGGAGGGGACAGATATAAAAGGACCGCTGGGTCTTAGCTTCCTCATTTTCGTCCCTCCCAGTAGTGAAAATACCACAGGACCAGGGACTGCCCTGATAGTCATCGGTGATTCTGATTTCGTTTCCAACCAGCATTTTTTTAACGGTAATAATGGCGACCTTCTCCTTAATGCGGTAAACCTGCTTACCACCGGGAAGGAAATAATTTCAATCAAACGCAGGGTTTTACCCTTCCGCAGGCTGGTAGTCGGACCGGAGGCAGCCAATTTCATCAGGATTTCCAGTATCGGCTTACTACCCCTGATCGTGCTGACGGCCGGGGTCATCATCTGGTGGCGCCGGAGGTAGTGACACTAATTCACCTCGGGGACGGAATCGCTTGAGACTCAGAAATATTCTCATACTGCTTGTTGTGCTACTGGTGCTGGGCGGATTCTTCTACATCGACAGCCGGCCCAAACCATCACCACCACCCAAGCCGCAGCTCTATGTATGGCTGGTGGAGATGGAGGAATTGAAACACATCACAATAGAGTTGCCCCGCGATAACAAGAGCCAGGCATTCAGCAAACGCGAAGATAGATTCTGGTACTTCGATGAGTCCCCACAGCCCAAAGTGGATATGCAACGGTGGGGAGGTGGAATTCCGCTGCTTTTAAGCGGTCCCGGAACTAATAAAATCATTTCCGAAAATGCCACGGGGGAAACATTGGCTAGATATGGCCTGACCCAGCCTGCGATGCAGATAACACTCACCCTGGAAAGCGGCAAGGTCCTCGATATTAAAGTGGGCGATAGCACGCCGGACGGCAGTAACTTTTATGTCCAGGCCCCGGGCTCGAACGATGTCGCTCTGGTAGACTATACCTGGTTCCAGGTACTGGCACGCCTGGTCAACGACCCACCCTACCCTCCTCCACCAGCCAAATAGCAGCCGACAAGACTGAAAGCCGCTAACGTCCGATAGTGAGATTTACCTTATCGATTTTGCCCACTCCCTTTAAGGTGGAAAGCATACCAAAGATCGTATTCCTGACAATTTTGCTGACAAAGGCATTAGCCCGCAGCGGAGCATTATTCAGATTGATTTTGACCTTATCACCCTCGATAGAAAGACTGAGAACTTCTATCTCCCCGGTATCCTCCAATCCACCTATCATGCCGGCAATAGTATGGTCGATGAATCCCTGAACAAAGTAATCGAGGGAAACGGGCACATCATTAATCAAAAGCTTTACCTGTCTGGTCATTGAACGCCTCCTTACGAATATTCACGTGTTTACGGGTGAGTTCTTCTCAATCCTGGGTGCTTGATGGCTTCCTAAACCTCACCCCCTTGAATCCCCCTCTCCAGTCTTGAAGAGGGGGAGGAGTTTAGAGAGAGGGGGCTTCGCCCCCTCTCTCTTATACTTACACTCCCCTTCCCTTAAAAGGGAAGGGGTAAGGGGATAGGTCATACTTTCCAAAAATTGTGGTTCCTCACTAGAATATTACTGTAACCGAGAATGAGTAGAAGCTACCGGTGGGCTTTCTTGACATATACCTTGATTTCCCCACCCGCCTCCTCCATTCCCAGAAACTTGTGTCCGGTAGCTTCGCACCAGGCTGGCATATCCTGCTTTATGCCCTGGTCATCGGAGAGCACCTCCAGGACGTCGCCTTCCTTTAGCTGCTTAATCTTCTCCGCTGTTTTAACAATCGGCATCGGGCAGTAGAGCCCCATAC
>JACQOM010000152.1 GCA_016202525.1 Chloroflexota bacterium
GAGAATTGTCATTCCGTGCTTGACACGGAATCCAGGTGGAGAGTCCTTTCCCCACAACACAGATTGCTTCTCCTCCGCCTCGCAATGACATCACCAACCAAAACCTAATAATACCCTTATGACAGGGTGTTTAAGAGGGGCGCTAGCCCTCTTTCTATTTACTTCTCCCCCCTCTCCTTTCAAGGAGAGGGGGATACAGGGGGCGAGGTCAAAAAACAATCTGCTATAATACGGCTGCCATGGAAAAGCTTATTGCCGGAGCGAACAAACTAGGGCTAAGTCTCAGTCCGGAGCAGATTGAGCAATTTACTACTTATTATCAGGAGTTGCTCGACTGGAACCGGCGTATAAACCTTACCGCGATAATCGACTATGAAGAAGTACAGCTCAAACATTTTCTCGATTCACTGACGGTGACTTTAGCCTGTCAGCCTCAAATAAGCCAGCCTGGCATCCGCCTGATGGATGTCGGCACAGGAGCGGGTGTGCCGGGAATACCGCTTAAAATTGTGTTCCCTGATATCAAGCTGGTCTTGCTCGATGCTAACGCCAAGAAAGCCGCCTTTTTAGAGCACCTGAAACAGAAACTGGAACTGGATAATGTGGAAATTGTGGTGGGGCGGGCAGAGGAAAAAGGTCAACTGAGCCAGTACCGGGAGGTTTTCGATATTGTGCTGTCACGGGCGGTGGCTCCGCTGCCCACGCTGGTAGAACTGGCACTCCCTTTCTGTACTATCGGCGGCCGGTTTATTGCCCAGAAAAAGGGGGGTATCGACCCGGAAATAAGTCAGGCAGCCAGAGCAATCAGCACCCTGGGTGGCAACCTGCGAGAGGTGAAAAGAATAGACCTTGCAGAGTTTAACGATGAGCGCCAGTTGATTGTAATCGATAAAGTTTCCGCCACGCCTGACCAGTACCCGCGCCGTACTGGCGTGCCAGCAAAGAGACCGCTTATTTAGTGAGACGCTGGATGATAAAGCGGTTGAACAACCGTAATAATCCATATTCTTTTTAGAGATACACTCCCTGAAACTTATTAAGTCTCAGAGCCTTCCTTACCAGGCCCTTGTGCATTAGCTTGTGAGGTTAT
Organism: Chloroflexota bacterium; assembly: GCA_016202525.1. The sequence continues at coordinate 1,091 of JACQOM010000152.1, forward strand.
TGCTAACACGACCTGCAGATTAGCAATCACCAACACATGAGCTTGCCTGATTTTATCAATTGCAGCCAAAAAGATATTCTCATTTAGTAAATCATCGCAAGGTAAATCCAAATACATATACATGGGTTTACTAGCGTGGTACAATAAACCGAAACGAGCCATTTCCACACCTATACGAAATCTTAGAATACTTTGTTCCTTCGGCGGAATTTTTGCTAGGTCATTTTCATCAAGTGCCAACAGTAACCTTATTACAATTTGGTCGTTCTTAGGCCTCAGAATATTTATGGGACGCTTCTGATTATCGACAACCACAAAACAGAAGAGAGCTTTTTCATCTGTTTTATGGGTTATAGAGTATTGTCGTTTGGCTAACCACTTCCCTAGTATAGTTTCCATATCCTCATCACTTAAAGATGAAAAACCCTTTTTGTGCCCTCCTTTCCACAGAGCATATTGGTTCATTCCCCAAAAAATAAAACCGAACATCCCCAAAGCTATCAGTAGTATCTGGTATAATGGCAATTGTCCAAGCCATGTTAAAATAACCACGGCAATCCCCACAATCCAGAGTAAGTATTGAGCGATAATATTTTCGATGATATTGCGGATTGAATTTTTAATTCCCATATCCCTATTCTACCACTTTATGTTATATCCTGTGATATACTTTGCTTAGCCAAAGAGGTATAATTCTCTTGTGCCAACGGTATTGAGGCGTAAGCGATTTCGGTTTTTCTTCTTCAGTAACGAGGCTAATGAACCAGCACATATTCATGTTGAGTCTGATGATAAATACGCCAAATTCTGGCTTGAGCCGGTGCAACTTGCTAAGTCGGTTGGATACACTGCCAAACAGTTGAGTGAGATTAGAAACATCATTGTGGAAAATTTAGATGCCCTGAGGAGAAGTTGGGATGAATACTTCGGTTACAAAGACTGAAGCTAAGGCTTCCAAAGTGTGGTTTGATTCTCACATGATGCATGTTCAGCTTCTGGATGGGAGAGAAATCAATGTGCCGATCGAGTGGTTTCCTAAACTGCGTGGCGCCACCGACGAGCAGAGAAAAAAGTGGCGGCTCATCGGTAAAGGTATTGGCATACATTGGGAAGATATCGACGAGGATATCTCCATAGCTTCTTTATTGAGAACCTAAAAAGAGTTATCAGTATCAGCGGAGAGGCATAGGACATTTAAGAGGGGCAAAGCCCCTCTTATTTTGTTTGTCTCAGGTTGTCCAAAAAGCCCCATTGTCATTGCGAGGAGCGTAGCGACGAAGCAATCCGAGAGGGGAGGTTACTGCCACCCCCTACCAGACGGATTGCTTCGCCTTCCGACTTCGTCGGAATGGTCTCGCAATGACAGAACGGGTAAGGTTGCTAAACAATCCAAACAATAGTAAAATTCAGTTGTAAGGTAGTGAATCTGACACAGGGGGGCAAGTCGAAGACTCTTCGAGGAGGCATACATGGAAACGGGAACATGGAAGGTTAAGACCGGGCTGGCACAGATGCTCAAAGGCGGCGTCATCATGGATGTGGTCACTCCCGAGCACGCCAGGATTGCCGAGCAAGCCGGTGCCTGCGCGGTGATGGCTCTGGAGAGAGTCCCCTCCGATATCCGCGCTGCCGGCGGCGTTGCCCGCATGGCTGACCCCACCATTATCGAAGCCATCATGAAAACAGTTTCTATTCCGGTAATGGCCAAGTGCCGTATCGGTCACTTTGTCGAGGCTCAAGCCCTGGAAGCGCTGGGCGTGGACTATATCGATGAGTCCGAGGTGCTCACCCCCGCCGATGAAAACTACCATGTCTGGAAGCATGACTTTAAAGTTCCCTTCGTCTGCGGCTGCCGCGACCTGGGTGAAGCCCTGCGCCGTATCGGCGAGGGAGCCGCCATGATTCGGACCAAGGGTGAAGCTGGCACGGGCAATATCGTCGAAGCCGTCAGGCATATGCGCGCCGTAACGGACGGCATCCGCAAGCTGGTCAATGCACCTGAGGAAGAGCTGATGACCCTGTCTAAGGAAATGGGCGCCCCCTTCGAGCTGGTGCTGGAAATACACAAAACGGGAAAACTGCCGGTGGTCAATTTCGCTGCCGGCGGAGTCGCCACTCCTGCCGATGCCGCCCTGATGATGCAGCTCGGGGCCGA
>JACQOM010000155.1 GCA_016202525.1 Chloroflexota bacterium
ATCCTCGGCATCATACTCTTTATCGGTACTTTCGGCAGTCTTATCGGACCAATGCTGGCCGGTTGGATATTTGATATAATGGGAAATTACCGGTTGGCTTTCTGGATTGCTTTTGTGCTTATCGGTGTGGGCTTGGTGTTAATCTCTCTCTTAAAACCGACCAGCAGTGAAGGAGGCAACAAATGACTCGGAAAGAAGCGCTCGATTCGGTTAGAGAAAATGTCGAGAACGAGAATCTGGTTAGGCATATGTTGGCCGCCGAGGCAGTGATGAGGGCTTTAGCCCGCCGGCTTGGCGAGGATGAAGAAGAGTGGGGACTTGCTGGGCTTCTCCATGACATCGATGTGGAGCTTACCGAGGGGGATATGAGTGCCCATGGTAAGCTGGGGGCAGACATTGCGAGGGAGATGGGTGCCAGTGACGCCGTGGCTCAGGCTATCCTGTGCCATAATCAGGCGCAAGGTGTTCCCGCCGAGACAAAGATGGAAAAGGCGCTGATTTGTGCCGACCCGCTGACCGGGTTAATCACCGCCGCCGCTCTGGTGCGACCTGACAAGAAGCTGGCCGGGGTTGAGCCTAAATCAGTTGGCAAGAGGTTCAAGGAAAAAAGTTTTGCCGCCGGCGCTAGCCGGGAACAGATTGCCTGTTGCAACCAGTTGGGGTTGGAACTGGATGAGTTTATAGCCCTGGGGCTAAAGGCAATGCAGGGGATTGCCCGGGAACTGGGATTATAGATTTCTCCTATTTGACTTCATTCCGGTTTGAGTTCAACTTGCTCTAGCAACCATTTGTAAAATTCAAGCAATTACTTAACGAGGCATAGCAAGAAGGCTGTGCTTTTTCGTTTTTGCCCTACCCACAGGAGTCGGAAAAAGTTAGAATAGATGCGAGTCTGTGTTTGGAAATAAGTAATAGTATGAGCAGAACACTACTGCTTCGATAGCCTTTGAGCAATGTATTTAATACCAGGATGCTTAAAGATAGGCTTGATATTGACGCTGACGTCTTTGGGGTTGACCCTCACTGAGTACTCATCCACAATGCAGAGTTCCCCGCTGGAACTATAAAATACGCCTTGAACATTTGCTGTATTGCCACTTAATTGAACTTGAAGTACAACCACATTCTCAGGATTAACTATTTCGAGAGCCTCTGTGTCAAAGTTGAGGTCGTATTTGATATCATTAGCAGTCATTCTGAATTGATTCGCATCAATGCGAGCAATTATTTGACCTTGTGAATTACGTAGGATAGTAGTCAATTTTAGCTGACCGTTCTCAAACCATATATTTATAGGGTCAAATCCTGGTACTGTGAAGGCTATTCCTGAATTTGTACTTATGGTGTCTGCCCGCTTTGGATTCAATTCAGCAATGCCCGCTTGGAAGTATCCCATTTTCTCCTCATTTTTAATATCTATATACGTGAGTCCTGCCGATACTAGGAATGACGCAATAACAAGAAAGAAGATGACTTTCAGGATAAGGCTTCTAACCTTGAGCGTACTTAATATTGCCAAAATTATTGATATAATACCGGTTATTATGAAAATACTCAATTTTAACATATTGGTTATTAATATTTGTCCTTTTTAGTCAATCTGTCAAGTTCGCCAGCATTTTATTAACGGATAGTCGATGTGAAGTATCAGCCGAAAAATTCTGTCTCTCGTCTGACTAACCCTCCTTATGGGGATATCAAAGTACCCAGCTTCTGAAGTACTTCAGATATAGTTTCGTCCGGCAAGGCGCAAATGAGTTCCGCATTTCGGGCGCGCCAGTCTAAGCTCTTAACCTGGTCGGACAGGATTGCCCCTGTTAACGGTAGCCCTTCGGGTATAAGAACCTCAAACGGATAGCCCTTAATCTGGTTGGTGACAGAACAAAATATGGCCAGTCCTGTCTTTCCGTTATAACTTTCAGGTGAGAGCACTACGGCAGGCCGCCGTCCGGCTTGTTCATGTCCCGCTTGTGGATTCAACGTGACCCACATCACGTCTCCGCATTCAGGAACATAAATACGAGAGCTTATCACGTCTCGTTCCCTACGGCGGGGCCGGTATCAACTTCGTGATGCAGATTCTCTTTGGTGACCTTTGCCAGAAGTTGTTTAAGAGTCAGCTTTGGTTTGGCTAAAGGCGTTATTATCAGTTTCCCATCTGCCAACGAAACCTCGACAGACGTTTCTTTCTGAAGTCCTACTTCGTCAGCGAATGATTTCGGGATTCTCAAAGCGAGGCTGTTGCCCCATTTCTGGACGCGAGTTTTCATATTGGACCTCCACAAAGTATCTACAATGAAGATACTCTCTCCTGGGTGTATTTGTCAAGGGGGGTTAGCTCACTTCAAAGGTCGAACCCTGGGCGGTCTTGATAACATCGATGCGGGTGGGGAAGGCGTCTCTCAGTTCCTCGACGTGGGTAATGACGATTATCTTGTCGAAGTCGTCCTGAATGGAGGTTATCGCCTCTTTAATCTTTTCCAGACCGGCATTATCCTGAGTGCCGAAGCCTTCATCGATAATCAGGGTGCGTAGCGCGGCTCCATGCCGTCTGGCCAGGAGCTCGGACAGGGCGATGCGGATGGCGAAGTTGATGCGAAAGGCTTCACCGCCGCTGAACATCTCGTAGTTGCGTGTGCCTAACTCGTCGGCAATATTGATATCCAGTGTTTCGATGGCATCTCCCTTTTTGGTTTCTCGCTGTGTTTCAATCTTGATGTGCATTCTATTGTCGGTCATGCGTCCCAGCAGTCGGTTGGCCCCCGCTTCGATTTCAGGCAGCGCCATCTCGATGAGCAGGGCCTGTATCCCTTTCTTGCCGAAGGCTTGAGTCAGCTCCCGGTAGATATCCTCCTCTTGGGCGGCTTCGTCCCGCAGCTTTTCCTTTTCCGTCTTTCTTGTTTCCAGTTCGGCACAGCGCTGGAGCTTTCCTTTGACGCTGCCCACGGTTTCTTGGGCCTGTTTTTGCCTGGCGTTCTGGTTCTGGCGTTCTGCCTCCGCCCGGGCAAGCTCACCGGTTAGCTGAGGGAGTATGTCCAGTTCTGCGGATAACTCCTGTCTTTTTTGATTATCGACCTCAAGACTGTGGCGCAGTTCCTGGGCAGCCTGCTCGGCCCGCGACAATGCTTCTTTCTCCTGGTCGATGAGCCGGTCGGCTTCTTCCAGCCGGTGTTTGGGACTTTCATATTGCTCCAAGCCGGTCAACTGCTGGCGCACCTGCTCATGCTGCCGGGTATCGTAGTCGAGTCTGGCTAGTTCGTTTTCAAGCTGGCGAAGGGTTTCCTGCTCGCCGGTGGCGAACTCTTTTTTTGCCAGGCGTTCTTCGATTTCAGCCAATTGGCTCCTGGCTTCGTTAAGCTGGCTTGTGGTGTTTTCGGCGTCTTTAATCTGCTGGCTGAGGAGGCTGGCCTGGCTCTGGACGGCTACTTTATCCTGGTTCAGCTTCGCTTCCAGCCGGGATACCTCGGTCTCAATCGACTTGAGTTCCACCTCTTTCTTAGCCAGTTCACTCTGGTTCGTTTTCAGCAAATCGGTCTTCTGCTGTTTCTGGGCGTTGTATTCGTCCTGAATATGCTTGAGTCCTTCTGTTCCCAACTCCATTCCACAGAGGGGGCATTTAGCCTCGGTCTGGGTCGACAGGAGGCCGAGCTTTTCGGTAATCTCGGCTATTTCCTGGCTCAGGCGGGCCTTGTTGGCTTCAAGCTGGTGGAACTGGGTGCGCAGTTCCTGGCAGGACTGTTTTTTCTGATTTACTATAGCCTCTGTTCCGGCAAGCTGGCTTATCTCGACTTTTGCCTGCTGTAACTTGTCTTTAAGCTGGGGCAGTTTCTGGGACCTGGCTTCCAGTTCGCTGATTTTGCTTTCGGCTAGTTTGTGCTCGGTGACCAGGGCTGATTGCGCCCGTTCGATTGCCATGTTCAGTTCGTGCTGGCGCTGGTCCAGCCGGTTGACCAGCATCAATTTACGGTTCAGTTCTTCGCTGAGCTTCCTGGCCTCGGTAAACTGTTTATAGCCTTCTTCGATGCGGGCACGCTGAGCGATTAACCCCTCATACTCACCGATTCGGGAATGGTGCTGTTTAATCTGGTTCTGCCAGTGCTCCAGCGTCCTGGCCGTTTCCGCCGTGTGTTGCTCCAACTGGGCCAGTTGCTGCTGCCTGTTTTTCAGTAGCTCATGGCGCTGGCGCAGTTCATTCAACCGGGCTTCCTGCTCGCCGATTAACTTTTCGATGCTGGCGAGAGCACTCTGTGCCTGTTCGAATTCAGCTTCATAGGCAGGCTTTTGCGCCAGTTCGTTGTCGATATCCTTAGCGGCGCTCTCCAGCTGTGTCTTGTCGGTTTCCCGCTGCCGGGCACGTTCCCTGGCTTGCTCCTCAAGCTGGTCATAGAAAGAAAGACCCAGGATATCCGCCAGCACCTGCTTGCGCTTGGCTGGATTGGAGACAGTGAACTCGTCGGCATGACCCTGGCGCAGGTAGGCACTATTGA
>JACQOM010000014.1 GCA_016202525.1 Chloroflexota bacterium
ATGCCGGAGATAGAAGCTTTTTACCAGGAACAGAAGACCAAAGATATCATTATTATCGGCATCGATATCCTCGAACCGGAAAAGGTAGTCAAAGATTTCGTCGAGGGCAACAAATATAGCTGGACCTTCGTTATCGACACTACGGGTGAGGTAGCCAACGCTTACCGCGTCACCGGCATACCTGCCAGCTTTTTCGTGGATAGAGAAGGGGTAGTCCGTGCCACGTTTGTCGGCGCAATGACCAAATCAGACATGGAGACACAGCTAACCAAAGCCACGAGATAGAACGAGTTTATTGTATCGAGGCAATTGTTAATTGATAGCGAATAACAAGCAGAAATTATTTTACGGCTATATCATAGTCATCGCTTCTGTCTTTATAATTTTCTTAATGCACGGCTCCTCCAGCACTTATGGAGTCTTTTTTAAGCCGTTACAAAACGAATTCGGCTGGAGCCGGACGATAATCTCCGGCGCCAACTCGCTGGCCTTTCTCATGGAAGGACTGTTTTCCATCGGCGTCGGTCGGCTGAGCGATAGATTTGGTCCCCGCATCGTGATAGCCATCTCCGGCTTTATCATCGGCCTGGGCTTTTACCTTTTGTCTCAAACTCATGCCATATGGCAGCTATATTTATTCTATCCGGTGATAGTGAGCATGGGCACCGCCGCCGGCAACGTTGTGCTGCTATCAACAACCGCCCGGTGGTTTACCAGAAGGCGGGGGCTCATGATTGCTATAGTCAAGGTCGGCACCGGCGCCGGTATGACAGCGATGCCGCTGGTGGCTACCTGGCTTATCTCAAGCTATGGCTGGCGTAATTCCTACGTTTTCATCGCCATTACCGCTATGCTAGGGATAGTGGCCGCCGCCCAGCTGATGAGACGGGACCCGGGTCAAAAAGGCCTACAGCCGTACGGTGCCGACAAATCAACAACCGGTGATTCATATCCAGAGGACACCGGTTATACTCTTCAGGAGGCGGCTCGCACCAGACAATTCTGGATGCTATGCGGCATCTATTTACTGCTTCTAATTGTTACCACCAGCATGACCCTCCATATCGTCCCCCGTGCTCTGGACCTCGGACTGACAGCAACACAAGCTGCTGGAGTGCTGTCCACAATCGGTGGTGTCAGCATGCTGGGCCGGGTGGTAATGGGTAGTGTCAGCGATAGAATTAGCTGCCGGCGGGCCCTGGTTATCTGTTTCATGATATTACTGGCGGCTCTTTCCTGGCTCCAGTTCGCCGATGAACTGTGGAAACTATACCTGTTCGGTGCGGTCTACGGTTTTGCTCACGGCGGCTTTTTTGCAGTAATCGCTCCGCTAATAGCCGAGTTATTCGGCACCAAAGCGCACGGTACAATTTACGGCGCTTCCCTATCAATCAGCCATATTGGCGGCGCCATCGGGCCTACTGCCACCGCCCGCATCTTCGATGTTACCCGGAGCTATCAGCTCGCTTTTCTAATCCTGCTTATCATCGGCGTCAGCGCATTTCTGCTGTCTACCCGGCTCAAGCCGCTCAAAGCTGAAGGACAAGCTAAGTGACCGGGATGAAAGAGTGCAGGCCGCGCTATTTTTACGGCTGGAACATTGTGGCGGCTTCTTTTGTGGCACAGCTCAGCTACGCGGAACACCGCTCATCAGTGCTGGGCTTTTTCTTCAAGCCCTTCCAGAGTGAATTCGGCTGGAGCCGCACCGCTATCGCCACCGTCATGAGTATTTCACGGCTGGTTGAAGCGTTAATCGCTCCCATCATCGGGCCTCTGGTCGATAAGCATGGACCCCGGGTGCTGATGCCCATCGGGGCTATTATCGTCGGCCTGGCTATGATGGGGATAACCCGGATTAACGCCATCTGGCAGTTTTACATGCTGAGGGGCGTCGTGGTAGCCACAGGCTTTGTCCTGATGAGCGACCTGGTAACCACTGTCTCCATCAATAACTGGTTTGTGCGTAAGCGTGGCCGCGCCATCGCCATCGCCCGCAGCGCGGGTAACCTGAGCAACATAATCATGACACCGGTCACCATCTTTATCATCGCCTCCTCCGGTTGGCGGACAATGTTTGTCATTTTTGCTGTTATTACCTGGCTTGCCGTCCTGATTCCATCGTCCATCTTGATGCGCCGGCGGCCGGAGGATATCGGGCTACACCCGGACGGAATCGAACCCGGCACCAACGACCACAACACTCCCCAGCAGCAAGAACCCGCCATAATTACTGCCCCTTTAGCTCCGGAACCGGTATGGAGTCGCCGTGAAACCTTAATGACCGGAACCTTCTGGCTGTTATCTATTGCCTTCGCCATCGATAGCATGGCCTTTCAGGGAATTAACCTGAGCCTGGCTCCTTACATTCAGGACCTGGGCTACAGCGATACCATGCTGGCAGCCGTCGTCACTTTTCGAGCCATCATTATGACGTTAGCGGTTTTGTCGATGGGACTCATTGCCGATTATGCCCACGGCCCCATGGTCAGAACCATACCCTTCGTTATTCAGGGCATAGGGGCTTTTCTTTTCCTCTGGGCTAAAGAGCCTGTCTACCTATGGATAGGAGTGGCACTATACGGCGCGGGTAATTCGGGTGTACAGCTTATTCAAGAGGTCATCTGGGCTAACTATTTTGGCCGTCTAAGCCTGGGATTGGTACGTTCACTGGCTTATCTAGCAGCCTTCGGGCCCGGCGCCGTCGGACCTATCGCAATGAACGCTGTCTTCGACATCACGGGCTCATACCGGCCAGCATTTATGGTGATTACCGGCTTATTCGCTGTAGCCGCCATTATGGTAACTATAGCTAAACCTCCCAGGGCCAGGCGCCATGCCACCGCCGAGATAACAGCCCGCTAGCAGACTCCCCCGTATTACAAAAAGCAATTCCCGATGAAATATCAGGCGCAAAGTGTATAATAGTATAGACATAAGACAACTGCCTGGTGCGGGTTATTCCTGTGAAACGGAGGGTGCGCATGGAAAAGAAGAAAAGGATTGGCATTTTGACCGGCGGGGGAGATTGTCCGGGACTCAATGCCGCCATCAGGGCCGTTACTAAGTCAGCCATTATGCGGGGTTATGATGTCATCGGCATTCAAAACGGCTGGAAGGGCCTGCTCGATAACGAAACCATGACACTCGACAGAATCAACACTTCTGGAATAATCGATAGGGGAGGCACCATCCTGGGCATTTCCAGAGTCAGCCCTTTTGCCATTGAGAATGGAACGAAAAAGGTTTTTGATAGATTCAACAAATTAGGACTGGGAGCCGTGGTAGTACTGGGAGGAGAGGGCACCCTGAGCGTAGGCGGCAAACTATGCAAAATGGGGCTGCCGGTAATAGGAATACCTAAGACAATCGACAATGACGTGGCGGAGACGGACTTTACAATAGGATTTCAGACTGCTGTCCAGATTGCCACCGATGCCCTGGACAGGCTGCGCTCGACGGCGGAAAGCCACCACCGGGTTATGCTCCTCGAGGTAATGGGGCGGTACGCCGGCTGGATTGCCACTTACGCCGGTATGGCTAATGGAGCCGATGCTATCCTGATTCCGGAGATACCCATGAATGAAGCCAGAATAAAGGCATTCTGCCGGATGCTAACCACCAGAAAAGAGAGGGGGGTAAATTTCAGTATTGTGGTGGTGGCTGAAGGAACGACGCTCGAAGGGAAGATAGTAAAACTACCCGAAACAGACCCTTCCAGAGCCAAGGATTCAACCCGGTTAGGCGGCATTGCCAACGTCCTGGAGAAGATTATTCAGCAGAGAACGAGCCTGGAGACCAGGGTATCCTCACTGGGTTATGTCCAGCGGGGGGGGACGCCGGTAGCCTATGACCGTAGCCTGGCGACCGCTTTCGGCGTCAAAGCGACAGAACTGGTTGAACGCAAAATCTTCGGCGTTATGACCTCGCTTAAGGGCAACAGGATTACTTCCGTGCCGCTGGAAGCGGTACAGGACAAAACCAAAACGGTGAACATGGGCATTTACCACGTAGCCGAATACTTCTTCGGCTAGTCCCGAATAAGTTTGAACCCTATTTTAGTTCAGACGATTAGATGGTATTATATAAAAAATCCAATCTGGAGATGTTACATTGCCGATTAAGCTAAGTTTCCTCGGCGCAGCCTCTAATGTTACCGGTTCCCGATATCTTTTAGAAGCCAACAACACCCGGCTCTTGATTGACTGCGGCCTTTACCAGGAAAGAGACTTCAAGTACCGCAACTGGGAACCTTTTACTGTGCCGCCATCTTCCATCGATGCCGTCCTGCTGACCCATGCTCATGTCGACCACTGCGGTCTGGTACCCAAGCTGGTCCGTGACGGCTTCCGGGGTCGGATTTATTGCCACAGTGCCACCTGTGAGATTGCCCAGATAATACTGCTGGATGCGGCGCACCTCCAGGAAGAAGATACCGCTTTCAAAAAAAGGCGGCACGAACGGGAGAAAAGAAAGGGACCCTTCCCGGAGATTCCCCTCTACACTGCCGACGACGCCCGGGCTGCTTTTCCCCTGTTTGTACCTGTTAACTATGAGCAGGACATCCCGTTAGGTGACGGCATTAAAGCTACTTTCCATGATGCCGGTCACGTGCTCGGCTCTTCCATGATAAAAATTACGGTCAGCCAGCCCGGTGTAGACAGGTCAATCATTTTCTCCGGCGATGTCGGCAGAAGAGATAGACCGATATTGCACGACCCAACCCATTTCAGCCAGACAGATTATGTGGTCATTGAATCGACATATGGAGACAGAATACACCAGCAACCTATCGATATCGGTGACGAACTGGCTGAAATCGTCAATGCAACCTGGAAAGCACGCGGTAACCTAATCTTACCCAGCTTTGCCCTGCAGCGCAGTCAGGAAATCCTGTACCACATGAATAAACTGCTGATGGAAGACCGCATACCGCACCTGCTGGTCTTTCTGGATAGCCCGATGGCGATAAGCATCACCGAGGTATTCAAACGCCACAGTGAACTGTTCGACAAGGAGATGTTCCGCCTAATGCATCAGAATAAATCGCCCTTCGACTTTCCCGGGCTTAAAATGGTCCAGACAACAGATGAATCAAAAGCGCTTAATCATATATCAGGTACTATCATGATAATAGCCGGCTCGGGAATGTGCACCGGGGGCAGAGTAAAGCACCACCTGGTCACGAACATCACCCGACCCGAAAGCACAATACTCTTCCTGGGGTATCAGGCAATCGGTACACTGGGCCGGCAGATTGTAGA
>JACQOM010000173.1 GCA_016202525.1 Chloroflexota bacterium
TAACCAAAACCACGCGCCACTTGCTCGAATACTGGACCAATCCGGATAGAGAACGCAAGCTCTTTTTCTGCCAGATTGAAGCGCTGGAGACTGCTATTTATCTGTCCGAAGTGGCAAATAAGTTCAATGATAGCTGGATTGAGAATACCATCCGGGAACAGAATGAAGCAAACAACCCAGGCTTGTACCGCATCGCTTTCAAGATGGCCACCGGCAGTGGTAAGACAGTCGTTATGGCAATGCTTATCGCCTGGCAGGTACTGAATAAATTGGCCGACCCGCAGAATGCCAAGTTCACCGATTCGTTCTTAATAGTTACACCAGGCATTACCATTCGTGACCGCCTGAGAGTGCTCTATCCCAACGACCCACAAAACTACTACCAACAGCGAGATATCGTGCCGCTATCCCAGATGGATGAACTGGGCAGGGCCAAGATTCTTATCACTAATTTTCATACTTTTAAGCTCAAGGAACTCGAAAAGACCAGCCGGCTGACCAAGAATATCCTGGCCAACGGTAAACAGAGCGCCCTCACCGAGACGCCTGACCAGATGGTGAGGAGAGTCTGCCGGGAGTTCGGCAACAAAAGGGGCATTATCGTCATTAACGACGAAGCTCACCACTGCTATCGCCACAAGGTAGAAGACGAAGATGTGAAGTTGACCGGAGATGACCGGAAAGAAGCGGAAAGGCGCGAGGAAGAAGCCAGAGTTTGGATTTCCGGGTTGGAGGCCATCAAGAACAAAATCGGCATCAAGCAGATTTACGACCTTTCGGCCACTCCGTTCTTTTTGCGCGGCTCAGGCTATTCAGAGGGTACTCTATTCCCCTGGGTGGTCTCTGATTTCTCCCTGATTGACGCGATTGAGAGCGGTATTGTTAAAGTGCCCCGTGTCCCTGTATCAGACGACGCTATGCAAGGCGATACGCCGGTTTACCGGGATATCTGGCTGCGTATCCGTGACCACCTGCCCAAGAGAGGACGGAGCGCTAATGATGAGGCTACTGGCGAGCCGAAACTACCTAAAGAGCTTGAAGGCGCTCTGAACAGCCTTTACGGAAACTACGAGAAGTCTTACCGCCAGTGGGAACAGAACACCGAGGCCAGAGCCAGAGGGTCGACACCGCCGGTGTTCATCGTGGTATGCAACAATACCAGCGTCTCCAAGCTGGTCTATGATTGGATTGCGGGCTACACTAAGATGCTCCCCGATGACACGGAAGTTGTTGTCCCGGGTAACCTGAAAATCTTTGATAACAGCAATGGCCGCTCTCAATGGCTGGCCAGCCCGAACACAATCCTTATCGATAGCGAACAGCTTGAATCCGGCGAAGCTATGAGCAGAGACTTCAAGAAGATTGCCGAGCTTGCCATAGAAGAATTCAAAGACGAATACGTAAAAAGATTCCCGGGCCGGGGCACCGAGAACCTGACTGACGAAGACCTGCTGCGTGAGGTGATGAACACGGTCGGCAAGCAGGGTAAATTAGGAGAAAATATCAGGTGCGTCGTTTCTGTGTCTATGCTCACGGAAGGCTGGGATGCCAACACAGTGACCCACATAATGGGCGTAAGGGCTTTCGGTACTCAGTTGCTTTGTGAGCAGGTAGTCGGGCGAGCTTTGCGCCGTAGGAGCTACGAGACCAATGATGACGGTATGTTTGAAACCGAGTATGCCGAAATCTATGGTGTGCCCTTCTCATTCATTCCGTGTTCGGGTTCCAGTAATGACCCCAAGCCGCCTCGGTCTATCACCCGGGTCAGGGCGCTTGATGAAAGAACCGCCTGTGAGATTACTTTCCCCCATGTCATTGGATACAAATACGAAGTGCCCCAGGACAGGTTGACTTACACATTTAACGAGGATTCAAGGATGGTCCTCTCGCCCGAGTCCGTCCCGACAGTGACCGAGACGGCTCCGGCCATCGGAGAAAGCACTATTCACCAGTTAATCTATGCCTACAGAGGACGGCGAGAGCAGGAAGTGGTCTTTGCTCTGGCTAAGGCCGTATTGGACAAGTATTTCAAGCAATCCGATGGCAATTTGAAGCCATGGCTATTCCCTCAACTGACTGTGATTGCGAAAGAGTGGATTGCCAAATGCGTCACCATGAAAGATAACGCATTTATTCAGATGCTCCTCATTACTGAGAACCGCCATTATGCCGCTGAGCGTATCTATAACGCCATTGTCTGGGATAGCAGAGAAAAGGCTATATTGAGACCGATGTTGCGAGCCTATGAGAATATCGGTTCGACTCGCTATGTGGATTTCGATACCACCCGCGCCGTTTACGCTACCAGCCCTTTCAAGTGCCATCTCAACTACATGGTGGCAGATACGGTGTCCTGGGAACAGAAAATGGCCCAGTCTCTTGAGGATATGGACGAGGTTATCTGCTACGTTAAGAATCAGGGATTGGAGTTTACCATCCCTTACGTCATCGAAGGCGAGGAAAAGAAATACTACCCGGACTTCATTATCCGCCTGAAAGACTCCCGGGGCGAAGTACTGAACCTGATTCTGGAAGTCACTGGCGAGAAAAAGAAAGAGAAAGCTGCTAAGGTGGCGGCCGCTCGTAATCTGTGGGTGCCTGCTATCAA
>JACQOM010000153.1 GCA_016202525.1 Chloroflexota bacterium
ACTTTATAGCGCATAATATCCTAGAAAGAAAAATGGTAAAGATTAGACTAAGCAGAGTAGGCGCTAAAGGTAGACCGAGTTACCGGCTGGTAATAGCTGATTCCCGGTCACCCCGCGATGGTAAATTCATCGGTATCATCGGGCATTATGATCCGCTGACCAATCCGGAAACAGTGTCTATTAACGCAGAAAAGGCACTGCACTGGCTCAAGCAAGGAGCCCAACCAACGGCTACTGCCGCTAGACTACTATCAAAAGCAGGCATCATTGAGAAGCCCAAAACAGCATACATCATCGAATCGAAGGCGAGCACCGTCGAATCGAAAGAAGGCGTCACCGAAAAGCCCAAAACAATCGAGGAGAAAACATGAAAGAACTAGTAGAGTACATCGCCAAATCAATTGTTAATGCCCCCGATGCTGTAGTGGTCACTCAGGAAGAAAATGAACAAGGCATAACACTCAAACTGCAGGTTGCCGATGAAGATAAAGGAAGAGTTATCGGTAAGCAAGGCCGAATCGCTGAAGCTATGCGTACCCTGGTTCGGGTGAAAGCAGCTAAAGCCGGCACCAGAGCCATCCTCGAGATTTTGTAAACAACAAACGACAGGGCACACTTAACCACCATCAATCCCCTCCAATAAAGGCGAACTCCCAAAAACCACTTATCGTCCCATAGATAAGGTTAAGTATTTTATTTCACCGCCACCCAACAGTTGGAGACCAGCAATGTCCACCACAGTCGATAGCAAACACTGGGTCATTTGCCCCGTCTGCCAGCAACCCAACCCGGCGGGAACATGGCTCTGCGAACATTGCTGGGGAGCAGCACTACCCCGCAGCCCGGCATTCTCCCTCTCGGAAGCGCGAGCAATATCAAAACAAAGGCTGTCCCAACTGAAGCGCCGTAAGATACGCAAGATAGTAACTATCAGCCTCAGTTCTGTGCTCATTATAGCTGTGGCGGTTTTCCTCTGGTTTTATTTGTTAACTGATGCAGTATCCAAGCCACCACAGAGTGTAAACTCTAACTCACTACCCGGAGAATGGGCTATGTTCCACCATGACCTGAACCGTTCCGGAACCACCGGTATCGGTGGTTCCTCACCCCGGGGCAAGGTAAAATGGGTTTTCCCCACCGGCAGCGCTATCAGCTCATCACCGGCAGTAGCCTACGGCACCATCTACATTGGCTCTAGAGACAACAAGCTCTATGCCCTAGATGCCACCTCAGGTGCCAAACGTTGGGAATTCCCGACCGACAGCTGGGTTGAATCATCGCCATCGGTTGCCGGCGGCATGGTCTACTTCGGCTCGAACGATGGCACTCTTTATGCCCTTGACGCCAGTAATGGCCAAAAGCTCTGGAGCTTCAAGACGAACTATGCCATCACTTCAGCACCGACAGTCACTAATGGCATAGTTTACTTTGGTGGTGATGACTATTATCTTTACGCCCTGAATGCGGTCACCGGAACAAAACTGTGGAGTTTCAACACCAAAGGCATCGTCAAATCATCACCGGCAGTGGCTAACGGCATCATCTACACCGGGTCAGGGACTGACTTTAGCTATGCCTTAGATACGCGTGATGGCAAGCTTCGCCTCCGTTTTAAAACACTATATCCTGTATATTCCTCTCCCGTAGTAAATGAGAACATCGTCTATTTTATTCATTCTGATGGTTATCTGTTTGCCATTGACGGCTACGCCCGCAGTTGGCCCCGGGAACACAACATCACACCTTACTGGCGGCAAGCCTGGCTGATGGGTATACCGGGAATATCTGAACCTCCACCCCAATCCGGCTTACTCTGGGGACTCAAGATAGGCAGCAACGCCGACTCATCTCCGGTAATCGCCAACGACACATTGTATACCGGGTCAGACAACAAACTCCTAGCTATTGACCTGCGCACCCAGAAAAAACTCTGGGAATTCAAAACCGGAGGTAGCATCAGGTCATCACCAGCAGTGGTCGACGCCACCATCTATGTGGGCAGTACCGATGGACAGTTATATGCCGTGGACGCCGCTAACGGCCAAAAACTCTGGGACATCCCTACTGGAGACATGATAACCTCATCTCCGGCCGTAGCTGACGGGATTATCTACTTCGGCTCCTATGATGGGAAAGTATATGCCATCGAGTAGTCTGGCATTTCAACAATTCGGAAAGCCCTATCTGCTCTGCCTTCTTCGCCTCTTCTCGGCTAATTTAAGACGGGCAAGTGAACGGCGTAGTGCCGCTTCAGACTGAGCCATATCGACATCAGGAGTACGCTGGCTAAGCTGTTCTTGAGCACGGCGCTTGGCTTCCTCAGCACGCGCAATATCGATTTCGTCAGCCCTCTCCGCCGTGTCAGCCAGAACGATAACCCGGTCCGGACGTACTTCCAAAAAGCCGCCGGAAACAACCAGAGTGAACTCCTCCCCCCCCCTTTTCACTCGCAGCTCGCCCGCCTGTAATGTCGTCATCAGTGGGGTATGGTGAGGTAGTATCCCAAGCTGGCCTTCAACACCTGGTGCAATTACGGCATCCACCGTCTCTGAATAGAGGACACGCTCAGCAGTAACGATATCAAGCTTTATGGACATTACTTTATGCCCCCAGTTTCTTGGCTGCTTCTACCGCTTCCTCTATCGGCCCAACCATATAAAAGGCTTGCTCCGGCAGGGCATCATGCTTGCCTTCCAAAATCTCTTTAAAGCCGCGTACCGTCTCGGCTATTGGTACGTACTTGCCTGGCCGGCCGGTGAAAGCCTCGGCTACGAACATTGGCTGTGACAGGAATCTCTGTATCCGGCGGGCTCGACCCACCGTGAGCTTATCCTCTTCACTGAGTTCCTCGATACCCAGAATAGCAATTACATCCTGAAGGTCCTTATAGCGCTGCAGCACCTGCTGCACGCCACGGGCTACCCGGTGGTGTTCTTCACCGACAATATTGGGATCGAGTATCCGCGAGGTTGAAGTCAGCGGGTCGACTGCCGGGTACAGGCCCTGCTCCATGATAGACCTTTCTAGAGCAACAACTCCATCGAGATGACCAAAGGTAGTCGCCACACCAGGGTCGGTATAATCGTCAGCCGGAACGTAGATGGCCTGGAATGAGGTGATTGACCCTTTCTTGGTAGAGGTAATCCTCTCCTCTAAATCGCCAACCTCGGTAGCCAGAGTCGGCTGATAGCCTACTGCCGAAGGCATACGTCCCAAAAGAGCAGAGACCTCCATTCCGGCTAGGGTATAGCGATAAATATTATCGATAAACAGCAAAACATCCTGCCTCTCGATATCACGAAAGTATTCCGCCATCGTCAGTCCGGTCAGCCCCACATTGAAACGGACCGCCGGCGGCTCATTCATCTGACCGAAAACGAGAACGGTCTTGTCGATGACACCGGAAGCCTTCATTTCATGCCACAGGTCATTGCCCTCACGAGACCTTTCCCCGATGCCGGCAAAAACCGAAAAACCTCCATGCTCGGTAGCGATGTTACGGATAAGCTCCTGAATAATAACCGTCTTACCCACCCCGGCACCTCCGTAGGCACCCACCTTACCACCCTTGGTAAAAGGACTAATCAGGTCGATAACTTTGAGCCCTGTCTCCAGCATCTCTGTAGAAGTCGCCTGTTCCTCAAGTGTCGGCGGAGGACGGTGGATTGGCCAGTGTTCTTCAGTTTTCACAGCACCCAGGTTATCCAGCGGCACACCGAGAACATTAAACAGCCGCCCCAGCGTGGCCCTACCCACCGGCACACTGAGCGGCGCGCCAGTATCTACCGCCTCGGTCCCCCGCGCCAGTCCTTCGGTTGGTGCTAGTGACAGACAGCGCACCCAGTTATTACCGATATGCTCCTGGACCTCAAGCACAATCTTTTCACCATCACCCGCCACCTCGATAGCGTTGAAAAGTGCCGGCAGAGCCTCGGGCGGAAACTCGACATCGACTATCGTTCCTATTACCTGAACCACTTTACCT
>JACQOM010000154.1 GCA_016202525.1 Chloroflexota bacterium
GGTCAGCACCTCGCTCATGGCTCCCTCCTCGCTTCTGCGTGGAGGGAGGTTCTACCACGATGCACCGGACCATGACAGTTCTATTTGACGCGATCGTGACATTTTAAAAAACGCGCGACAGGATTGCAAAAAATATTTTCTGAATACCGGATAACCGCTTGTAAGGAGTCCCTATCAACTACCTCTCCCAAAGTCTACATCCTCATCCTCTAGCGGGTTTTTCTCAGGTAGCCCTGGTGGAAGCTGTGGAGGCTCTTTTTTCTGTTCCCCGTCGGTCTTCTTTTTGTCTCGCTTCTTCAGCTTCTCCTGAAATAGCTCCTCAGGAGGCCGAGGAATTGGCATGGCTCGCTGTATGCCTGTCCCTTTGCTCTCCTTTGGGTTTCCTGGCTTGAAGCTGCCTGGTGTTACCTTCACAAGCCCGAACCGCTGTAATCCCTTCACAATTTCTAGCGCACTTGCTATACCGGATTGCTGCGCTAATTCCTTCGCGCTTGTAAAAAGGGTCTGCCCTCGGCTTGGGAAGTATCCCTTCTGCTTTTCCAACTCTGGTAGACAGACCGTAAGTAGTATCTGTTCCGTCGGGCTTAGGATATATTGCCAGCCATACTCTCGGTACAACTTGGTGTCATCCTCGATGTTGGCTACTTCTTCTCGCGCTGTCCGTCGCTGCCCTTTCCCATCCGGTTGTTCCTTCACCTTCTTCCGATTCTGACAGTCCCAGTAGAACTTACAGTAACTAAGCCCGATGCACGTAGCATAGAGATGATGTTTTGTATCCCAGGCATTTTTGCACATCGCCTTCTTCTTGGCGAACTTGTCCCCATAGACGTTTTGTACCGTGCGTGTTACCTCATCGTCCTCATACGGTTCGCTGCCTACTTCGTTCCTCTGATTCCACCGCCTCAACAAGTCTTCGGTTTCATCTTGATTCAATCCCCACTCCTGGCAGCGGAGTGCAAGTTGCCAACACGCGACACCACGATAGCCCTCTGGCGCACCGTCCAGAACATAGATACCAATACACGGCTCCTTGATGTACCTGAGTAACTTGGCTGCTACGGGGTCAAAGTTACCAAGCAGTTGATTCACTTGCTGTTCGGTAACCCGCCTGATTGTTCGCAAAATATCGGGTCTTTGTATCTCCTGACCATTGGCGTCCACGAAATAGCAGCGATTGCCTGTCTTGAGATTCCTGCTAAACGGCAACTTGATGGCAAATCCATAGCCGCCCTCATTCTTCTTATTGGACAAGTCAGGGTTGATGCTGTCCTGCTTTGGAAAAATCTCTACTTTTGTCTCCCCTGCAAGACCTGACGCCCCGACGATTCGCTGTGCCAATCGGCGTACTTTATATGCTGCAATCGGTGTTTCAAAAAAGAGCCACAGATGCCAGTTACGACCTGAATATTCCAAATAGCTTGGTACGTTCTGTTCCTCAAGGTAACGTTGAATCCTCTGCGGTTCTTCGATGGCGGTTGAGTCTGCATCGAAGACTAGCCATTTCGTTGTGCTGTTCGTGTAGGGGTACACACTTATCGTTCTTTGCTCTTGCAGGTGTCCGAGCGCCACGTCCGGTGTTAGGGTGTTCTCTATTCGCCTACACGCCCCCTTGACCCCATGAGCAAGGTACGTATCCTGTCGTTGTACGAATAGCTCCCAAACTCGCTCAACTTCCGCTTCAGGTATTTGTCGGGTGTCCGCCATTTTCGTTCCTCGTTTCTTTTAATTCGTTGCTCTTTAGCCTCAGCACCCCTAGAGATTGCATTTTGATAAGGATAGCACATCCAGCCAGGTCTATGCTCAGACAATCCGCCCACACGAATACACATAGAGCTTATTTCTTATATGCATATAGGTGAGATTTGCACGATTGGAGAGCAGACAATTCCTGACTATGCATCCCCTTCTCAAGGAGAAGGGGGCGCTCGAAATAAAAGACACTGTTCGTATCAATAATTCGAGACACGGGAGGTTACGTTCCTGGAAGGCGTGAAATACAAAATCGGCCAGGACTCCAAGATATTAAAATATGACACTCGAACCCTTACGCAGAAATGGCCGTTTGAGCGATTCACGACCTCGGCGGGTAACAGAAGATGTTGGAGCGGAAAAAACTCAATCTACGCGATGCTAGAGCAAAAAAAATGGCCTCGTAGAAGTGGTCGGGGGGATGTTTTCTGGTTCGAGTCTCGACATCACCTTTTCGAGATTTTTAATATAATCCTGACGGGGGAATCAAATTAGATAACCGGATGTTCCGTCTATCACATCATTCCAGAATATCGTTTTTCGCATCATTTCTATCTTTGGGGAGGAGGATATTAAAATACGACAGGCTATACTTTATCACTTCGAGCCTCATGGCCTTCCCCTGGCCTTCTATGGCCTTTTACGGCCTTCGACGGCCTTCCAGATTTTCAGCTTCGCCCCCATATTCTCAACTTAACCAAATAGCCAATCATGTAGTTCCCCTTTAGTTCTATGTAGTTTTATCTAGTTCCATGTAGTTCCAGTTTTCGCAGCATGGCCGTTCGTGGGGGTGTAGGGGGGAACTTTTGAAACTCATCGTCCTGGGGTTCCCCTATGTCGCGCGTTTTTTAAAATGTCACGATCGCGTCAA
>JACQOM010000156.1 GCA_016202525.1 Chloroflexota bacterium
CCCTTGAAGAGTTCCGGGCACAGGTACCGTTGACCACCTATGATGATTATGCCCCTTACCTCCTCAAACAGAGAGAGGACGTACTGCCGATGAAACCGGCCCTATGGCAGTACACCTCAGGCAAATCCGGTGAGTACCCCTTCCGCTGGGTACCGGTGACTGGCGAACAACTCAGAGAGATAGAGTTACTGATACATGCCCTGCTAATGTTTTCCAGCTGCAACCAGAGATATGATATCGCTTTGAAAAAACATGATAAAGTCCTCTACGGCATGGCGCCCCCACCCTATGCCACCGGTACCATGGCGCACGTCTTCCCCCATGAACTGTTCGATTTCTTACCGTCGGTAGCTGAAGCCGAGGAGATGTCCTTTGAGGACAGAATGCAGCGTGGTTTTGACCTGGCACTATCGGAAGGATTAGACGTCTGCATTGCCCTCTCCAGCGTGGCGCTAGCCATCGGCGACCGTTTCCAGCAAAAAAGCAATAATGGCAACACCGGAGCTTTGCTGAAAAGGCCCAGGGCAATACCCCGCCTGGTAAGGGCGCTGATAAAAAGCAAGCTGGCTGACCGCCCCATGCTACCCAAAGATTTATGGCCACTGAAAAGCCTGATTACCTATGGAATCGATAGCTCCATCTATAAAGAAAAAATCAAGGAAATATGGGGCCGGGAACCACTGGAGTTCCACGGTTGCACCGAGGCGGTTATCATTGCCACGCAGACCTGGGACCACCAGGGTATGACCTTTGTCCCCCACCTGAACTTCTTCGAGTTTATTCCCGAAGAGGAAAGCCTCAAATCCAGACAAAACCCCGCCTACCAGCCGCCAACTCTTTTGTTGGATGAGTTAACACCCGGCAACTACGAACTGGTTATTACCAGTCTGCACGGCGGGCCATTTGCCCGCTACCGGCTGGGCCACATGGTCAAAATAACGGCGTCACGCAACGAGAAACTCAATATAGATATCCCTCAAATGGTCTTCCTCTCCCGCGTAGACGACCAGATTGATATTGCCGGTTTCACCCGGCTATCGGAAAAAGTCATCTGGCAGGCAATCGAGAACGCCGGGCTGTCATATGAGGACTGGACATCACGCAAAGAGGCTAAAGATAAACCAGCCCTGCACCTGTACATCGAACTTAAGAACAATGGCCATGTTAGCGCCGAACAGGTAGCCGCTTCAGTTCATGAGGAACTCAAGAAACTGGATACCCCCTACGCTGAGTTGGAATCATTTACCGGCTTGAGACCACTCGAAGTTACCCTGCTACCCGAAAATACTTTCCAGCTCTACAAGCAGAAACAACAGGCCTCAGGCGCCGACCTGAGTCAATTGACACCACCCCATATCAACCCACCTGATGACACGGTAGACTTCCTGCTCAACGCCGCTGGCCAACCGGCACCCGCCCAACCAAAAGTCATCATTAAATAAACCACATAAAGTCAGTCGATACGGCTAAGGCATCAACACCTTAGCCGTTATTTTTTGGCGACCTGATTTCTCAGTGCACCAATCGGCGGAATCTTTACCTCGACCCTGTCGCCGGGGTGCATCGGGCCAATACCGCTGGGAGTGCCGGTGGCGATAATATCACCGGGCAGCAGTATCATTACCTGAGAGGCAAAACTTATCAGTTCCGGGACAGCAAAAATAAGGTCACTGGTGTTACCCCGCTGTTTAAGCTCTCCATTCAAATAGGTCTCCAGGGCAATATGCCCCGGGTCCAGCTCGGTCTCGATGCACGGCCCGATTGCAGCAAAGGTATCGAAACCCTTGGCGCGAGTCCATTGCCCATCCCGGCTCTGCAGGTCACGGGCGGTAACATCATTAAAGCAGGTGTAACCCAGCACATAGTCCAGAGCCTTAGCGGCCGATACCTGCCGCGCCGTTTTCTTGATTACCACTCCCAGTTCACCCTCATAGTCGACCTGGTGTGACATCGCCGGATAAAGGATATCATCATCAGGCCCGATTACGGCAGTCGGTGGTTTGAGAAACAGTAAGGGCACTTCAGGCAGAGTAGCCTTAACTTCTTCGGCGTGAGTGCGGTAATTAAGCCCGATGGCAACTATCTTGGATGGCACACAGGGGGACAACAGCTTGACCTCATTTAAGCGGTAATGAGCGTCAGTCAGCTTAATGCGCTGGAATGGTTTGCCAGCGATAGCCTGGATAGTCCGGCCATCTAGTACCCCATAGCTAATTTTCCGGTCGGCAGCAAAACGTACAATTTTCATGAGTCAAAGTTTACCCATTCCAGCCACTAATTGCAAGCCAAAAATAGTCGGGTGTTCTTCTCAATGTGGTTGCTTATTAACCTTCGGGTTTAAGCCCTCCATGTCGAAGACTCTTTGAGAGGAGGCCTCACCCCCTTAATCCCCCTCTCCTAGCAGGAGTCTTGCCTTAAATGTCATTCTGATGAGCGAAGCAAAGAAGAATATCGGGGTGGGGGGGTAATTCACGCTTATTTCACCACCCCGATACCCTTCGCTCTGCTCAGGGTGACATGATTGTTATTACTTTTTGGGCAAAGCCCCTAGTAGGAGAGGAGGAAGATATTTTAGAGAGGGGGCGAAGCCCCCTCTCTTCCTCACTCCCCCTTCCTAAGGGAAGGGGGTAGGGGGATAGGTCAATAATCACTTCAAAAATCGGGACTTTTAACTAAAATATTATCCCAACAAAGAATGACAAAAGACAACCAGCCAATCTCATTGCCTCGCCAGATTGAGTATGTTATAGTTTAGCTACTATGAAAACCGCCCGAATCGACCCTATTGACGGGGGCACCGTCACCACTCCCAAGGGCTTCTATGCCGGGGCCACCTACGCCGGAATAAAGAAAAAAAACAAAGACGTACTGGACCTGTGTATTCTTTTCTCCGAGGAGCCTTGCACGGCCGCCGCCCTGTTCACCACCAATAAGATTAAGTCGGCGCCCGTATTGTTATGTCAACAACGACTGCAAAATGACCGGGCGGTAGCTATAATCGCCAACAGCGGCTGCGCCAATGCTTCCACCGGCGAGCAAGGTCTGGCTGACGCTGCCGAGATGACTGCCCTGGCAGCCGATAGCCTCGGGACGGCGCCTGAGGATGTCCTGGTCGCCAGCACTGGCGTAATCGGACAACCCCTACCGATGAAGCTCATCAAAGCCGGCATCAGCCAGATTGTCCTCTCCAGCGATGGGGGTCACGAACTGGCACGGGCGATAATGACTACCGATACCGTCCCCAAAGAAATAGCGGTAAGGGTTAAAACGAACAATGGCGAATTCACTATCGGCGGGGTAGCCAAGGGGTCAGGAATGATTCACCCTAATCTGGCGACAATGTTCTGTTTCTTAACCACTGACGCCGCCGTAGAGCCGGATTTTCTGAAATCGGCGCTGCGCCGGTCGGCAGGCATCTCTTTCAATATGATTTCCGTTGACACCGATACCAGCCCCAGCGATACCGTGCTCCTCATGGCTAACGGACTGGCCGGGAACAAGCCCATTTCAAAAAACAGCCAATCGGCGGACGCCTTCCGGCAAGCCCTGGAGCAGGTCTGTGTCTATCTCGCCAAAGCTATTGCCCGCGATGGTGAGGGAGCGACCAAGCTGATTGAGGTTACCGTTAACGGAGCCGTCAGTCCCACCGACGCAAAATTAGCCGCCCGGACCGTGGTTAGCTCCCCTCTGGTGAAAACAGCCGTACACGGCGCCGACCCCAACTGGGGCCGGATTTTAGCCGCCTTAGGGCGCAGTGGAGCCGAGGTCGTAGAATCAAAAATCGACCTTTATATCGGTAAGATTGGCGTGGTAAAAGGGGGCAGTCCCCTGCCCTACCGTGAACAGGATGTGGTCAAGGTATTCAAACAGAAAGAGGTGCCGGTAAACGTGTATCTCAACCTGGGCAAAGCTTCAGCCACTGCCTGGGGCTGTGACCTCTCCAAAGAATATGTTACCATCAACAGCC
>JACQOM010000015.1 GCA_016202525.1 Chloroflexota bacterium
ACCCTGAGCGCAGTCGAATGGGCAAACATAACGTACCTTAACAGCTTAATCTGATTTATCCTGAGCCTGCCGAAAGGGTTCGTCTGGGTAAACCCGGGAAAAATCAAAACGGGCGCAAATCTCATATTTGTTTCAAACGTTATGTCTGCTCGCAGGCACAAAATACACCTTCGTTTTCTCAAATAAAAATTTTTTGGGAAAAAAACAAAAACGAATCACCCCATCTACCGCATTGTCACTGTGGGTCGTAGAGATTGCCACCCTTCCCGGAGTTTATGCTGAGGAACGAAGCGCTCAGGATAAAGTTGGTCTCGCCATGACGGCGGAAATCGCCTCTTTAACTCCCCGCTGCTAACCCTTATAATGAGTTATGACTGATATTCTCGCCGACCTCAATCCGGCACAGAGAGAAGCCGTAGAGACCATCAACGGACCGGTGCTCATCCTGGCCGGCCCGGGCAGCGGTAAGACCCGCGTTATCACCCACCGCGTGGCCTACCTCATCAAGGTCTGCGGGGTCAGTCCCCGCCAGGTTATGGCTGTGACCTTCACCAATAAAGCCGCCCGGGAAATGGTCGAGAGACTGCAGCAACTGGTCGGCCGCGCCGTCGCTGATTTAACCCTGGGCACCTTTCACGCCACCTGCGCCCGCATCCTGCGCATGGACGGCCAGGCAATCAGCATCGACCGCCGTTTTATCATCTACGACCAGGACGACCAGCTCAGCCTCATCAAGCGGGGCACTAAAGAAATCGGCCTCGACCCCAAGCAGTACGCGCCGTCAGCGTTAGCCTCGGCTATTTCCGCCGCCAAGAGCCAGAGCCTGACCCCGGAGGCCTACATCCAGCGGGGACACAGCTACTTCGAGGAGGTGGTCGGACGGGTCTACGAACGCTACCAGCAACTACTGCGGGAAAGCAACGCTCTGGACTTCGACGACCTGCTGATGAAAACGGTACAGCTCTTCAACCAGAGCCAGGAGGTCCTGGCCCGCTACCAGACCAGATACCGCTACCTCATGGTCGATGAGTTCCAGGACACCAACCTGGTGCAGTATGAGCTTATCAAGCAGCTCGGCGGCAAATACCGCAACATCTGCGTCGTCGGCGACCCCGACCAGTCCATCTACTCGTGGCGCTTTGCCGACCTGCGTAATATCCTCAACTTCGAAAAGGACTACCCGGAGACCAAGATAGTGCTGCTCGAAGAGAACTACCGCTCCACCAAGATAATTCTGGAAACGGCCTCTAATATTATTTCGACGAACCAGCAGCGCAAAGCCAAAGGCCTATGGACCAAAAATGAGACCGGCGAGCCGACCACCGTGGTCGAGACCTACACCGAGCAGGAAGAAGCCCAGTTCGTTGTCCGTGAAATCGACCGGCTCGTCGGCGAGGGGCAGTTCAGCCTGGGCGACTTCGCCATAATGTACCGCACCAATGCCCAGTCCCGGGTAATGGAGGAAGCCTTCGTCCGTTACGGAACGCCCTACCGGCTGGTAGCCAGCACCCGCTTCTACGAAAGACGTGAGGTCAAAGATGCTATCGCCTATCTCCGCCTGATTCAGAATACCGATGACAGTGTCAGCTTGATGCGCATCATCAATGTCCCCCAGCGCGGCATCGGCCAGCAGACCCAGGACAAGCTCACCGGTTGGGCGAAGTCGATGGGCGTTTCAACCTACCGGGCGTTACAACTCATGGCTGAACCCTCGACTGGAGAGACGACGCCTCGGCCGGCGTTTGCCCCCCGACTCAGCCGAACCCTGGTCGATTTTCTGAAGATGATGACCGATTTTATCGAACGCAGCCAGCAGCTCAAACTGGTCGACCTCTTCGACATCGTGGTCGAACGCTCCGGCTACAAACAGTCGGTCCTCAACGAACCCGATGGCGAGGAGCGCTGGGACAACGTCCAGGAGCTGCGCACCGTTGCCCAGGAATACAGCGACCTCCCGCCGCCGGAGGGGCTGTCGGCCTTTCTGGAAGGGGTCACGCTGATATCCGATGTCGACAGTCTGGTCGAGGGCGCCGCGGCGGTGACCCTGATTACCCTGCACCAGGCCAAGGGACTGGAGTTTCCGGTGGTATTCATCGTCGGCATGGAGGAGGGACTGCTGCCCCATTTCCGGTCGTTCGACGACCCCGCCCAGATGGAAGAGGAACGGCGACTGTGCTATGTGGGCGTCACCCGTGCCAAGCAGAAGGTATATCTGGTGCGCGCCTTCCGCCGCAATCTGATGGGACGCAGCATGGTCAGCCAGCCATCGCGTTTTCTGGCCGATATACCCGGACACCTGACTCACCACAGCGGGTGGCAGGGGGAAGAGAGCCATCTCACGCAATCGGTCTACTCCTGGAACCGGGCGCCCACCCCGGCTACTCCCACTCTCTCGACAGCCATTACGCCACTAAAGGCGGGCGACCGCGTGCGCCACAGCGGGTTCGGCGAAGGGGTAGTGGTCAGCTACCGCCCGGCCAAAGACGACGCCGAGGTGGTGGTCGCTTTCAACGACATCGGGGTCAAAAAACTGCTGGCCAGCTTCGCCGAGCTGGAGAAGGTAGAATAAAATTTCCGGAAAAACTATTGACAATTTACACGGAAACGTGTATGATAATGGTCGAAAGTATTTTTCGACTGAGGTGAATAGATGGTTGAGGGTTAGAACAATGCAACAACAGAATGAACTGGTCTTTTCTATCACACTAGAGGATTTGCAAACCGAAGCAATGGAGATGCTCGGAAGAACTTTGACAGAAGAAGAAGTGGAGACTGCTAAAGACGGGTTATATGAAGGTTTGCTCTTTGATATTGATACTGTTTACAGAACTATCTTTTTTGAAATGATAACAAGATAGACTTTATGGTAAGACAATTAAGCCCATCGGATTTATTAGCCTCTCTTTTCCTTGAGAGAGCAAGAGAGTTACAGGCGAGTGTTGAACCAATAAAGGTGCTCAGGTCAAGGACTTTTCACGTTGGTGAAGCCAATGTCCTAGTCCGCGCTTCAACAGATGGCAATAGAAGATATTTCTTCGGGATTAACTATATTACTGTGGAAGAGATGGCAAACCTTGACAATCCATTCATTGCTTTTATTTGTGGCTCTATTGACAAAGTCGTCATTATCCCTGCAAAGATTCTCTTCAAACATCTTCCACAAATCAGCCATGACAGAAATGGCGAGTACAAAGTGAATATTGATAAAGAATTGAACATTGTTTTGGCTGGACGAAACAATCGCATTGATTGCAGTGCATTCATTAACAACTGGAATACACTTTTGTCTCCACCTAAAATAGAGGAAGCGGCGAAGAATACGGTAGAGGAAAGTCTGCATTCAATTTTGCAAGGTCGTCTCCTAGAGATCGGGAATATTCGTGGCTACCAGACTTACTGTCCTAACAAATCGAAGTTGTTCAACGAAATGAGATTAGAAGAGATATCAACTCTTCAAGCATGTCCTCACCTACAGTTCTCAGACTACGACTTGCTTCGGCAAATAGACGTTCTTTGGTTCAAATACCGTGGAAGAAATTATGTCCCGGAATCTGCCTTTGAAGTCGAGTTGTCAACCGGTGTTTGGTCAGGTATAGGTCGGATGGCAACTCTTATCGATTACGAGGGCGTAAAGCTGTATGTAATTTCTAACGATCCAAGAAAGTACAATCAGGTCATCAATTCGATTTCAGACCATAAAGATAGATATCGGTTTGCTGCTAATGATTCCGTTGGACAACTTTATTCAGCAGAAAAAAGCTTGGTAGAATTACGGGCTGACATCGGTTTATAAAAATTGAAGACTTCAATCCTGAACCTTAGATTCAGCAATAGGGGGAAACAGCTATGAGTATATGGGCACATCGCGTAAACCGAGTTGAATATGCCGAAGAACCCAGCTTTAGTGTCCTTCGTGATGAGGCATTGCTGGATATGCTCGATGAGTTTGATGAGGATGGGTCTCTGACAGAAAACATCTTATCAGGAGCCGGAATGGTTGATGTGCCGGTCAAGGCTCTAAAAAAGGCGCTCAAATCGGCAGCCAAGCTAGGTCTTGGAGAACAGACGATACGTTGCCTCAAACAGGATATCGCCTTTGCTGAGTCCAAGAAGCAGGATACGGTTCTCTATGACTGTTTTTGAAAATCCAAGCCTAAACCAAGAAAATAAACAAAAAGGAAGGTGAAGGATGACTGATAGGACTGACCGGGTGATGGTATTTATCGATGGGAGCAATATGTACCATTCCCTGAAAGGGATTTTCCACAGAACGGATATAGACATTGGCAAGTTCTGCCAGAAGCTTCTGGAGAAGCGCCGGCTGATAAGAATCTATTACTATAACGCTGTCGTGGGGCGGAAAGAAGAGCCGGAGCGCTACCGCAACCAGCAGACCTTTCTTGCCAGTGTCAGCGCCATACCTTACTGTGAAGTGCGCCTGGGGCGGCTGGTCTACGCTAACTGGCCTAACTCTCCGCCCTATGAGAAAGGGGTCGATATACTACTTACCACCGACTTTTTGACCCATAGTTTTAAGAATAACTATGATGTGGCTATTCTGGTTACCGGCGATAGCGACTACGTGAGCGCGGTACAATCAGTCAAGGACAACGGGAAGAATGTAGAAGTAGCCCTGTTCGGCAAGGAGCAGTATTCCCGGCCGTTAAGGGAAGTGGCTGATAGAGTGGTGGCTATAGACGGTCGGTTTCTAAAGAATTGCTGGAAGTAATGGCGTGATTCTGATTTCTTGACTAGTAATTTAGGCAAAAGTTATAATAAAGTAGATGAGTGTTTATCAAGCGCTATTTTGGTGTGACCTAAGGAGGGCAAAATGCGCTACGGTGTGACCGGTATTGATTTAGAGATAGATTTATCCCGCAGCAAGATTGAGAAGGTACAAACTAACCAGGCACTGACTCAAGCCTACCTGGGTGGCAAAGGAACAAATGCCAGGATATTGTGGGAAAGAGTCCCTCCTGAGGTTGATGCTTTCTCTCCTCGTAATCTGTTGATAGTGGGCGCCGGCGCTCTGGTGGGCACCATGGTGCCCAGCGCTAACCGTACTACCGTTACCTATAAATCACCGGTAACAGATATCCATTCATATTCTGTCTTTGGTGGATACTTTGGCGCCAAGCTGAAGTTTGCCGGCTATGATACCATCATTCTCTCCGGCAAGTCTCCAACGCCGGTCTACCTGTGGATAAACAATGACCAGGTGGAGCTACGTGATGCCAGCCACCTCTGGGGTAAGGATACCCGCGAGACCCAGAAAATGCTCCGGGAGGAGCTGCAGCAGGACGAAGCTGAAATACTGTGCATCGGCCAAGCCGGCGAGAACCGGGTTTATTCTGCCAGTATCGAGCATGGTCCCGGGGCTAGCGCCAGCCGCGGGGGAGCCGGCGCCGTGATGGGGGACAAAAAGCTAAAAGCCATCGCCGTCCACGGTACAAAAGATGTTAATATTGCCAACCCTGCCCGGCTCGTTGAGTTATGTGAGCCAATCCTGAAGAGGACAGCCGTGGTCAGGAGCTTGATTTATGACTGTTTTGGTCACTCCCGCGTCCAGGGGTATTTCGAGGGAGTAGATTACGGCTACCCAAGAGGTCAGTGGCCAACCGAGCTTCGGAAAAAGCTGGGAGACCTGGGTGGAGTTGCCCAGAACTTTATGGATACCAAAAGAGCTAGAAAGGTAGCCTGTTACAACTGTGCTCAGCGGTGTCATCAGGCATTTCGCTGTCCCGATGGCGATTATGCTTATCTGAAGTGCATGTCCTGGGAGGCCGGCGTCAGGGCGACCCGGTCGATGGACATGGACTTTGCCCTGGCGTTTTATCAGAAGTGTGAGAAGTATGGGCTGGACAGCATATCATTTCCTTATATCATTGCGTTCGCCATAAATCTGTATGAAAAGGGTATCCTGACCAAGGCAGATACCGGCGGTCTGCACCTGGAATGGGAAAATGCCGATGTGGCTTTCGCACTGATGGATAAGATTGTACGGCGAGAGGGCATTGGCGACGTGCTGGCTGATGGCATTTACCGGGCTGCTCAGCGGATAGGCAAAGGCGCTGAAGAACTGGTAGCCCATACCAAAAAGATAGAAAGTGGCTCTATCAGGAGAAAAGGTCCTCCCGGTACGAGGCATATAGCCATAACTTCACTCATCAATGACAAAGGAGATTCAACCAAGCTCATCGGGTCGTGGCCAGATACCTACTGGGAGCGGGCGGCGGTTGACGACCCCAAAGACAGAGATGCCTATTTGAAATCAGCATACTATCATTACCCTAAAGAGTTTAAGAAGTATCTCCTATCTGAGGATGGTGAAGCTGACTTTGAAGGGGCATGCCTGTTCATGTCCCACCAGGAAGAAACCTACACTCTGGGTGATGCCGCCGGTCTCTGTTATTACTGGCTGGGACACCACCCATCGCCACCCATCGGCAGTCGCTCTTTGATTGCCGATTTAATCTCGGCGGCTACCGGGCTGGATATCGATGAAGCCGGCGCAACCAGAATAGCCAAAAGGATAGTAAATGTGGTCAGAGCCTACAATGTGCGGGCCGGGATAAGGAGAAAAGACGATAGCATACCCGGTACACCGGACAATCCTCTCTTTGCCAAGTGTGTCGATAAGTGGTATGAGTTGAAGGGGTGGGACAAAGACGGTATTCCTACTCCGGAGACTCTGGTGGGGCTGGGTCTGGATGATGTCAGACAGGAACTGGAGCGGAGGGGAATACTGGTGGTGTCTTATGTTCCTGTGTCAGTGCATTAAGCATCTTTCCCTTGACCAATCCCTGTTTGGCGTTACCTAAATGGGGTTTATATTTTAGTCCAAACGTATTAGTTTCCGGAATAGGAGCTGCATGGAAGGCACGGCGATCCGCTCATTGACATAATGGTTGGTGCCTTTTTAATCTGGGGCAATCGGGTTTTTCATAAGGAGGGGGAATGAGAAAAAAGTTCTGGTTTTTTCTTGGTTGTTTTGTAGTATTGTCTCTGGTTCTGGCGTCCTGCGCACCGGCAGCGCCAACAACACCGGCGGCACCAAC
>JACQOM010000021.1 GCA_016202525.1 Chloroflexota bacterium
GCATACCCAGGTCAGCCTGCTGTGGCAAGCTCATGCCCGGGGCTGATGATTCCAGCTGCCGGCGCAAGTCTTCAGCCGTGAACCTCATTGGCGTGACACAGGATTTATACCACGGGCACTCCTTGCACTGGACTACCCCATAGGCTTCATTCAACACATCCCCCATTACCTGACCTCCTTTTCAACAATACTTAATGCTAATTGATTTGAGCGGTAATATCAAGTGAAACATTTGGTCATTGCGAGACCATCCCGACGTTGTCTGGAGGCGAGAGCAATCTGGGGTGGAGGGAAAGCAAACCCCACCACCCTGAGATTCTTCGCTTCGCTCAGAATGACGTTTAAAAGAGGCGGATGCTATGAACTCTTCCCAGTTGAAGGCCAGCGCTTGCCTTTAGCCGCTAGAGCCACTGCCTTGTCCAGGTCCGAAGGATAATTGATATTGAAGAAGGATAAAAGCTGAGGGTCTAATCTCTGGCACTCTGCCAGTTCCACATATCTGACCCGCAGCAGGTCGAGGATGGAGTAGACTTCCAGTTGATTCTGCTCCAGCTGCGTTTTCATAATGTCCAGACAGCTTTTAGCGTATACCGCATGGAGAGGCTCTCTTAATCCTTCACCCACCCTGGGGATAACGGCGTCAAAGCCGGGTGATAGCCCAACCATATAGCCCAGCAATTCGGTGCTGAGAAAAGGCATATCGCCGGCAACTGCGATACAGTGTGAAGACTGGGCTGCCAGTAAGCCGGTATAGATACCGCCCAGCGGGCCCTTCCCCGGGTAAAGGTCGACGATAATTTCGGCAGGACCGGTAACCGGAAGATTTTTCTGTTCCTGGGCAGTTACAATTAGAATACGGTCGGCGAGCGGACTGAGCCGTTCGATAGCACACTCAAGCAGGTTTTTACCGCCGATGGTCTCCAGGAGCTTGATTCTGCCGAACCGCCGGTTTTTACCTCCGGCTAGAATGATGGCGGTTACTTTCATCTGCCCCACTTCCCCTCCCACCAGGACTAGGCTTTTTTCAAAGACCTGACCAATTTCCAGGTAATCGTTTCACAGAGCACCACGATATCCTCGGTGCAGAGATAATCGGAAATACTGGCATCGAAGACGACATTTCCCTGGGGAGCCAGTTCATCGTCTCCACCCCACAGGATTATCGTTACCGGCACACGGCTAAAAGCGTCGATGGTTACCGCAGCATCACCATAATCGACCTGGCGACCCCCCACCACTTCCGCCGCCTTTAACAATAGCTTGGGTTCCCTGCCGAAGTTGTGCAGAATGGGCTGGCTGGTCCTGTTAAAAAATGTAGGGAAATAGCCGCCGCCTTCGGGCAGCTCCCTCAGAGTAATCAATTTGTTAGTCAGCGGCGTGCCTTTGGCCGAGTTGAAATAGTGCAATATGAGAATTCTATCCCTGACGGGCACCATTTCGGTACTGCCGACCAATGAAACCTCACCGCCGGGCAGGCTAATCAGATAGGACTGATTGAGATATTGTAAAAGGACGCCTGATTTATCCGGCTGATACTGCGCCCCACTGCGGCGGCATTGCTCCTCGATATCGCCAATCTTAGCCAGTTGCTCACAGGCAAGTTTGTAAGACTGGTTATAGGCTTTTTCGTAATTCCACTGCTTGGTGGCTAACGATAAATTTTCGTTTTCCATCGGTTTACAGGGAGATGACTTTTATTAAATCTCCAGCCAGGAATGGGAGTAGAGCGATTCGCCAGTAAGGACCCGCACCGTCTTCACATATTCCACTTCTTTGGGACTTAGTGAAGCCATGTTGGGTTTCTCACCGTCCATTACGCGGTACACCAGGTTAACGATTTCCGGCATCTTGCCTTTGGCTATTTTTACCAGCTCCTCATCAAAGGCATCGACAATCGCCGAATAAAGCCCGTGCCTCATCAGCATTATCATATAAGTCCGGTTCAGATAGGGCCTGAGGTGGGCCGGAGTCCCGTTGGAGATATTGGACAGCCCCACGGTAGATTTGCATTCAGGAGCAATATCTTTGAGCATGCTCATAAACTCAACACAGGATTTTACCTGGTTTATCTCCACACAAATCGGGCTGGCAATGGGGTCAATCCAGATATTCTGACTGGGGATACCGGCCTCATTAGCCTTATAGACCAAATCAACGGCCAGCATACACCGCTCGTTGGCATCACGCGGCATGCCATCGACACCCCAGAGCAAGCCAATCATGTTGGCATTATAGTTCTTGGCCAGAGGCAACCCCTGCTCTAATCTGGCCGGCTGCAGAGAAATCGAATTGATTAATGCTCTGCTCTTACAGACCTTCAGGCCGGCTTCCATTGCCACCGTATTGGTGGTATCCAGTGATAACGGCAGATTGGTAACAGCCTGCACCGTATTGACTGCCCACTGCATCAATTCATCCCCCTGCCTCCGTGCCGGGCCGATATTGAGGTCGAGGTAATCTATTCCGGCGGCAACCTCAGCTTTAGCCAGTTCCTGAATAGGCTTAGGGTTCCTCTCCCGCAGCGCCGGGCCGATGGTTTTGGACATGATATTGATGTTTTCCCCGATAAGGATCATTATTTCCTCCTTATGGTTTCCATGATTTAAGATAAGCCGGGATGCTCGCCCCTTCCCGGGGACCCACCAGAATCTCCCAATCGGATAGCTCTTCTTCCAGTCCGCCGCTTTCAGC
>JACQOM010000160.1 GCA_016202525.1 Chloroflexota bacterium
ATCAGCGAATTTCTGGACAAGGATGCAACTATCGTCATGGATGGCGCCGATATTACCCTGTGGGCTAATACCATTTTCAGAGCCAATCAACCCGACCACTGGTTCGATAATGCCCCGACCGGATGCCTGGGGCTGGGCACAGGCTTTGCTATCGCCGCCAAGATAGCCCGGCCGGACAAGCAGGTATTTCTGCTCAATGGCGACGGCGCTTTTGGCTTCAACGGTATGGAGTTCGATACCATGGTCAGACACAATATCCCCGTGGTCTGCGTCGTAGGCAATGACGGGGGGTGGGGACAGATAAAGCAGACACAGATAGCCCGTGGCAGTAAAGTCTTTGCCACCGAGCTTGGTTATATCCGTTATGACAAAATGGTGGAGGGCCTTGGCGGTTACGGAGAATATGTGGAGAAGCCTGAAGACATCAAACCTGCCCTGAAAAGGGCTTTTGCCTCCGGCTTACCCTCCTGCATCAATGTTAAGTGTGCCGGCGTGGGTGGACCAAGCCGCCGCGGGCGGCCCGAGCTCAGCAAGACAGCTATAAAGACTGCGCCCATTAAGACGCACTAAATTATTCGGATGGATTCTAACCTGAGGAGGTTTTATGACACGCGAAGAAGTAGAAAAAGTCCTGGAGAAGATAAGAGCCAGCCTGGAGCTTAATGGCCGTAACGTGGAACTGGTAGATGTCTGCGAAAGTAATGTGCATTTAAAGCTTATCGGCGCCTGTGGCAGTTGTCCCTTCGCTGCCATCGCCTTGAAGCTGGGAATCGAGCAGCCACTCAAGCAGGGACTACCGGAAGTAAAAGAGGTGGTTACCGTCATCGAGAAGAAATCCCATCATCACGACGCCAGACACGATGCGCCGGCGGAAGCCGAGCACCAGCACCATCATTAGCTTAAATAGCCGGTGAATGTTACTAATAGATGCAAGTTGTCGCTGGTATTATAGCGTGATACAATGTTTGTAGAGGCTGACCAAAGGAGGTTGATGTGAGCAAGGGAGGATATATAGTTTTAACGTTTAGCTTCCGCAAAGAGGGTAGGCGCTGGACTGCATACTGTGAAGAACTTGGCACAGCAACCTTTGGGAGGTCTTTACCGGAAGCAGACAGGAGGCTTGAGGAAGCGGTATCGCTTCATTTAAATACGCTTGAAGAGGTGGGTGAGTCTGACCGTTTCTTTAGAGAACACGGCATAGAACTTCAACATTCCGAGCCGAAGAAAGACATCAATATTTGCCTTCCCGCCAAACAAGAGGTTTTTGTGCACCCGCATATCCAGCGGATTCCTGCGTTAAGCCCGGCTTGACTATATTCCCCATTTGTTAACAATCTCAAGTAATCCTCTTTTGCCGATACCTGTTTGCTTAGGCCCCAATATTGCCGAGAGTGTTCCATCGTCGAGACGTGCACTGCTGTCGGGAATAATTGTCACTTTGGTACGCTCGCTTATCACTTTTATCAACGCAACACCGTGACGGGTGCGCCGATGGACTACCCAGCCATCTTTTTCAAGAAGCTTGACAAGTTTCTTTCCGGTTATAATTGGGAGC
This sequence comes from Chloroflexota bacterium, assembly GCA_016202525.1. The sequence continues at coordinate 1,556 of JACQOM010000160.1, forward strand.
TGTGTATATTTTGGCATTCATTAATCAGTGTTTTCAAGACACGTTCTTCACGTCCCTATCTCTCAGCAACCTGCGGAGGACCTTGCCCACCTGGGTCTTGGGGATTTCGGCAATAAATTCTACTTCCCTAATCTTTTTGTAGGGTGAAACCTTCTGCTCGCAGAACTTCATCAGCTCATCGGCACAGGGACCATAGCCATCCTTTAATACCACATAGGCTTTGGGAATTTCCCCGGCCGAGGCGTCCGGTTTTCCCACCACGGCACACTCTTTGACCGCCGGATGTTCGTAAAGCACCGCCTCAATCTCGGCGGGGGCAATGGTATAGCCTTTATACTTTATTATCTCTTTCTTACGGTCGACGATAGAGAAATACCCCTCCTCATCCATCCGCGCCAGGTCTCCGGTATGCAGCCAGCCTCCGGCAAAGGCTTCTTTGGTATCCTCGGGACGGTTCAAATACCCTTTCATCACCTGGGGTCCCCTGATGACCAGCTCGCCCACCTCGCCCGGAGATAACTCGGTTTCACCCGTTTCTTTATCCACAATCCGGGCATCGGTATCGATAACGGGGATGCCCACCGTCCCCGGCTTCACCCTTAACAGCGGACTATTATGCGTCTCCGGAGACGCCTCACTCAGACCGTAGCCCAGCACCATTTTGACGCCGGTTATCTGTTCCCATCTGACCTTGATTTCGGGCGGAATCGGCATAGCCCCGGCCTTGATATATCTCAAGCTGGAAAGGTCATATTTATTTATCAAGAGACTGGTAGTCAACATGGTAAACAACGATGCGGCGCCATAAATAACCGTCGCCTTTTCCTTCTCGATTGCTGCCAGCAACTCCTGAGCATCGAAGCGGGGGAATATTACCACGCGGGCGCCGCAAGACACCGCCGAGATGACGCTGCTAGAGGCACCCCAGCTATGGTAGAAAGGAAGCACACCCATTATGACATCTTTATTAGTCCACCCGAACCAGGCCGTATTCAGCATGGCATTATCCACCAGGTTATAATGGGTCAGCAACACACCCTTCGGCAGCCCTGTAGTCCCGCCGGTGTACACGAT
>JACQOM010000020.1 GCA_016202525.1 Chloroflexota bacterium
CCCGGGCATAACCCTGGCAGTTAAACAATTTGAAAACCGCTATCGCCGTTTCGGCAATACGCTGTTGCTCTTCCCCACTCAAGCGAGCCGGACAGACCGGATTAGTCCCCTGGTAATAGAGAGTCCCCGGTTCCCATTTGGCAGAAAAGGTGAGCAGCTCGGGCATTCCGGGAGGCAACGAGTAAACTATTTCTGACGCCGGCAGAACGGTACATTCGGAGTTACCCAGCACGGTAGCATTAAACTCGCGCCCACTGATGAATTGCTCAACCAAAGCTCCACCTTTATAGGCATTACAGATGAACCGAAGCTGCTTTTCCAGAGAAGCGAAATCATTAACCACGCTTTCCGCAGACATGCCATGACTGGCGTCTTCACAGCGGGGTTTGACGATACAGGGATAGCCCAGCCGGAATGTATGAAGCGTCTCCGGGCTTAACTTCTGGAAAGACGGCGTCGGGATTCCGGCGGCTTTTAAGATCACCTTCACCTTAGCCTTATCCAGAGCTAACCTCAGCACGGATGCCGGGCAGCCGGTAAAAGGCATACCTATTTTTGCCAGAAATTCGGGCACTAAAGCTTCAGTTTCGGGATAGCCGGAAAAACCCTCGAAGAGATTAAAAACCATGTCCACATCGAGCGTTCTTAGTTTTCCTTTAGCCTGGCCGAACGGCAGGTCGAGAGGCACCTCGATTACCTGGCAATCAAGAGATAATAACGCCTGATGTACTGATTCCACAGATTGAAGCACACCGGCTATCGCCTCTCCCTCATGAAGGCTGTCATAGCGTGAGGGTGACGGTTCGTTATAGATAATAGCTACACGCGCACGCACTGCGGATACCTCTTTAGCGCTGCATTAAGCACCGCACATATCAACTCTTGATGAGTTTTTTTCATCATTTGAGCCATGATAACCAGGTCACTATAAGTACCCAACCCTGGCAGAGGATTTATTTCCAAAAAGTACGGCATTCCCTCAGGACTTATCCTGAAGTCCACCCGGGCGAAATCACGACAACCCAGAGCTTTAAAAGCATTCAGACTGGCATTTTCTATGCTCCGCAACACTTTCTCGTCGAGAGCGGCAGGACATTCGTAGTCAACCATTTCCAGATAATTACGCTTGACTTCAATAGAGTAGACAAAATAAGGCGTCTTCTCTCTGGGCAGTACACGCATCATTCCCAGTACTTGCGGCGGAGAATTGTTGATAATCCCCACCGTAACCTCATCACCGATGATAAATTCCTCAATCATCACCGGCTGCTGGTAAAGCTCCAGTAGCCCGACAACCACTTCAATCGCCTGCTCGGGACTATCCACCACGGAATTAAGGCGGACGCCCTTGCTCGACCCTTCGTATGCCGGCTTCACCATTGCCGGGAACGGAAAAGCGCCATCGATTATCTGACGCATATCCCGGATATCGGTTATCAAACGCGACTGCGGAGTATAGACCCCGGCCGATGCCACCAGCTTCTTGGTCAGGGGCTTGTCGAGACATATCGCCAGACACTGCGGGTCCGAACCGCTGTAAGGGATATCGAGCATTTCCAGCACCGCCGGCACCTGGGCTTCCCGGCTGCGGTGGACACCCCGCCCCTCGGCAATGTTAAAAACCAGGTCGACATCCTCGTGGAGAATGTTGGCCAGAAATTGCTGACCGCCGCCGAGTTTTACTACAGAATGCCCGGCGGATTCGATAGATGCCGCGATAATTTCAACGGTTTCCAGAGAGTCATACTCTTCAAGAGCATCATCGCTGCCGGTCTGCACAAGCGGTATTGTTTCTTTAAGGTCGTACGATAACCCTATCCGCATTCCGCTCTCCTTCAGGCGTCAAATTCAATCGGATACCACCGGATACACTGGCAACTTCTGCCGGTTCCGGGGGTGTGTCACTGCTGGGGTTACGGTATTGGAGAACACGCCCCTCATAGTTCCTCAGCACCAGCTCACCCTTGGTCTCTGACAGCACATAGTTCGGCTGGAGGGGAACTTTGCCCCCGCCATGAGATAAGTCAACGACGAAGGTAGGTATTGCCAGCCCGGAGGTATGCCCGCGCATACCTTCGATTACTTTGATACCAACCTCCACCGGTGTACGCAGATGCTCCGTACCCTGTACCTCATCGCACTGGAAGAGATAGTAGGGACGCACTTTTATGCGGAGCAGTCCGTGGCATAGCGCCATCTGCGCCTCAACGCTATCGTTGACACCGCGGAGAAGGACTGTCTGGTTGTTTACCGGCACTCCGGCACGCACCAAGCGGTCACAGGCGGCCGCGGCTTCCGGAGTTATCTCGCGGACATGATTGAAATGAGTATTCAGCCAGATGGGACCGTATTTCGATAGCATGTTGCACAGTTCGGCATCGATACGCTGGGGTAGAACCACCGGAAACCGGCTACCGATACGAATAATCTCAACGTGCTCTATGGCTCTTATCTTCGATATGATAGCTTCCAGCCGCCGTGTGGAAAGCGTCAGCGGGTCGCCACCGGAGATAATAACATCTCTAACTTCTTTATGCCGGCGTATGTAATCCAGCATAACCATGATTTCGGCATCATTGCGCACCCAGCCCCCGTTGCGCCACTCCCGTTTGCGGGTACAATGACGGCACAACATCGGGCAGATATCGGTCAGCACCATCAGCACCCTGTCAGGATAACGGTGCACCAGACCCGGGACGGCGGAATCCTTTTTCTCTTCCAGCGGGTCTTCCATACCCAGAGCACTCATCGTCATTTCCTGAATATAAGGAATTGCCTGTTTTCTGATGGGGTCATCGGGGTCATTAAGGTCGATGAGTGACAGGTAGTGAGGGGTTATTGCGAGGGGGTAACGCATGGTTACCAGTTTGAGTTGTGTCTGCTCTTCGCTCGTGAGGGGGATGAATTGGGACAGTTGCTCAACGGTGGTAATCCGGTTCCGGAAATGCCACCTCCAGTCGTTCCAGAGGTTATCCGGTATGTGTCCG
>JACQOM010000157.1 GCA_016202525.1 Chloroflexota bacterium
GTGCTTTGCTTCGATACAGGGACACGGGCTAAATCAGCCCAGTTTTTAACATTATATTCTACATTAGCTTCCTCGGCTGGCGTCTTACCTTCAAGGCTCTCATGTGGTTTGAAGTAGTTATAGTAAATCAGCCACCCGTCTGTGAATTGCTTTAGAGTCTCAAAGTCCCTGAATGAGCGTATAACCTTCGTTCTATCCTTTAGTGTCCCATGAAAACGCTCAATCTGAGACGTGCTTTCACCACTGGACTTAACCCTGAATGGGCTACCTTGAACGTGCTCGGTATCCGCACCAAAAGCCTTCTCAATGCCGTCCAGATAGGAATAGTTCTGGTCGGTTATGACTTGCTTCGGAGTCTTGCCAGCACGTTTAGCAGCATCCCGCATTAGTGTTTTGGCATCATTTGTAGTTCGGGATATTGCGACACGTGATGCCAGCAGATAGCGTGTCTTGATGTCAATTATGTCATAGAACCAGAGTTTATGTTGCCCGTCCACGTCCAGCATCGTTTCATCGGCTACCCAAACATCACCGACTTGCGGATGATAGTCCTTGAATTGCTTTGAGGCTAAATCGGTATATTTCTCAACCCAACCAAATACGACAGACTTTGAGGGATAGTAGTCGTGCTCTTGCTTTAGGTGGCTTCTAATCTCATTGATGCTCATGCCCGTATAATACATTGACAAGGCTGAACTCACATATTCCGCAGGCACTTTCATATGAAACACGCCCTCAGCTTTGAACTTACGCTGGCATGATTTACAAAAGTATCTCGGCACGCCTTTATAGCTACCGAACTTGACTACGGCATCCGAACCACAATTCTTACAGGTTATCGTTTTAGTAGTCGTTTCTTCTATTGCCATATTTACCCCCTTTGTTCTATGTTAAACCAAAATCAACCAAATCAGAAACTAACCTAGATATGCCGCAACTTGCTTTTTAAGTCTTATTATGGTAGACTTCGGCTGTGTATTGAAGTGGGGTTGTTCCCACTTTTTTGTTGTAGGGGAAATAAATCGGGGGTTTAAACTGAGATGAAGAGTGATTTTTTACTGGCTATCACTCAGCTCTCGGCAGAGAAGAATCTGCCCAGTGAAGTGGTTATTGCTGCGGTAGAGAATGCGCTGGTATCAGCCTACCGGAAGGATAATTTTGCGGTTAATCAGAATATCTCGGTCAAGATTAATCCCACCAATGGCAAAGTCCAGGTGTGGGCTGAGAAAGCTGTTGTAGAACACCCTGCCGATAGTCGCAGCGAGATATCTCTGGCTGAGGCACGCCGCATTAAACCTGAGGCGCAGATTGGTGAAGTTGTCGAGGTGGAGGCTACTCCGGCTAATGCCGGGCGTATCGCCGCGCAAACAGCCAAGCAGGTTATTCTGCAGCGTCTGCATGAAGCCGAGCATAGCGCCATACTGGAGGAATATGCTGGCAGGGAAGGTGATGTGGTCACCGGCTTAGTGCAGCGTATCGAACCCAGGCAGGTATTTGTCGATTTGGGCAGGACTGAGGCGATATTGCCGGCGGCAGAGCAGGTGCCCGGTGAGCGATACCGGATAGGTCAGAGATTGAAGGCGACTATCCTGGAGGTGGTCAAGACCGGTAAGGGTCCGCGGGTGATACTGTCACGATCACATCCGGATTTGCTACGCCGTCTTTTTGAGATGGAGGTACCGGAGATTCTTAACAAGGCAGTGGAATTAAAATCGATTGCCCGTGAGGCCGGCTCACGGAGTAAAGTGGCGGTAGCTGCCCTCCAGGAGGGTGCCGACCCCGTCGGTTGCTGCGTAGGACTGCGCGGCATCAGGATACAGAATATCGTTAATGAATTGAATGGTGAGAAGGTAGACGTTGTTCAGTGGAGTCCGGACCCGGCTGCCTTTATTGCTCATGCTCTCAGTCCGGCCCATATTGTGACCGTTGAACTGAATAAGAATGATGGTGTGGCTACGGTTGTTGTTCCTGACCGGCAGCTTTCTCTAGCTATCGGTAAAGAAGGGCAGAATGTGCGTCTGGCGGCCAAGCTGACCGGGTGGCGTATCGATATTAAGAGCGCTTCAGCTGCGGAGGCGGAGAGGGCGGCAGCTGAAAAAGCGGCAGAGGAAAAGCGCCTGGCAGAGGCGCCAGCGGCTGGAGAAGCAGTCCCGGCCGAAGAAGTCCTGGCTGTTCTGGAGCCGGCTTTAGCAGCAGCTGAGCCTTTGCCGTCTCTGGAGACTGTTTTCGCTCCCCCGCCGGTGGCTGCCAGACCCAAGCCTAAGCTCCGGTTCGCCGAAGATATTATGCCGGCAGGGCCAGCTAAACCTCAGGCTAAGGTTAAGAAGAAGAAAAAGGGCGTCAGGGAGAGGGAGGGCCGGGATGATGAGGTTGGGTCGAAAAAATCGCGCCGGGAGGCACTGATTCCTTTAGATGATGAGGAGGAATTCTAGTACCGGTCCGGTGAAACATATACCACAGCGCACCTGTCTGGCTTGCCGCAAGGTAAAGGCTAAGCAAGAACTGGTACGCCTGGTGTGTATTTCGGATGGGAGTATCGAGGTTGATGTTGTTGGCAAGAAGGCAGGTCGGGGCGCCTATTTATGTCCGGCAGCAGAGTGCTGGGAAGCCGGGCTCAAGGGCAGTCGGTTAGCCTATACATTGCGGACTACTCTTACCCGGGAAAATCGAGA
>JACQOM010000158.1 GCA_016202525.1 Chloroflexota bacterium
ATGAGATTAACTACCAGAACGTATTCCTTAGTGAATTTAAGGATAATGAGATAACTAAGGGATTGAGGAAAATAGCCCTTTATACCGCCGGTTCTATTTCCTCAGCGGATAATGGCATTGTCTTTACGGACAACAATACCTTTTCCAGTGTGGTAGCCACCAGAAATAGGCTATCTCCTCTAGCGCTGGGTCAGGAATCCAAAGTTCTGGGAGTTTACGACCTTACCTTTATGACCGAGCCTAATAATGGCACTCTGGACAATAATCAGCTGATAGCCAATATCGCTAACTGGCTAATGGCTCCCGGCGAAAAAACGAAACCCAAGTAATTCTATTATCCGCATTCACCCGCCGAGTTTTGACCCCAAAGTCCGTTCTTTTTGAGCCGATTTATTCAAAGATTTCCCCAAGTCAGTAGTAACCAAGTGCAGTTTTTTGCGTTATTATACTGTAGTTACACATAAATTCGGCAGGAGGTAACAAAAATGAGTAAGGTAAAAATCGGTCGAATCATGGTTACTATGTTGGCTCTGGTCACGGTTGGTGTGCTGGCGGCAACTACTGCCTGTACGCCCGCTGAAGCCCAGCAGTTAGAAGGTATCCTCAAAAATGTCGATACCGCTAATGGTAAAGTCACGATAACCACGAAAGACGGCAAGACAGTGACGCTGACTATCGGTAGCGGGACCTCGGTGGATACCGGGGGAGCATCCTCAAATATTACAGCATTAGAGCCTGGTACTTCTGTGGAAATAGAACTTGATAAGGATGGGCGGGTTGCCCGGCATATCAAGGCCCGCCATACAGAGAGTGAAAAAGAAGGGACAGAGAGGGGAAAGCTAGGTAAACCAGAGTCTATAGTAGGCTGGGGTATTCTGGAGGTCCGTGTTACCGACCCGCCATCAGCCAATGTAACGAGTGCCATTGTTTATCTGAAGAATATCGAAGTTCATAAAGTTTCTGGTAATACATCTGAAAATACTACCGCATCAGGGAATACTACGGCATCAGAAAATAATACCAGTGGTTGGATACCGGTAATCGGGGCTCCGCCCAGTTTTGACCTGATGAGTATTATTGGAGTGGAACAGATTCTAGGTAGCGCTAATATTACAGCGGGGAGCTTCACCCAGATACGTATGGAAGTTGAGAAAGTGGTGGTCACCGCAGGGGGCGCTAATTTTACCGCCGAAGTTCCCAGTGGGGAGCTGAAAATAGTCGGCCAGTTTAATGTTGGCGGTGGCAGGAAGACTGTTCTGACCCTGGATTTTGACGGAGAAAAATCACTGATTGTCACCGGCAGTGGGAAGGCTATCTTTAAACCGGTAGTTAAGCTACTCACCGATAACGAGGGAAAGCCGAATAGTGAGAATGAAGGGAAGTCAAATAGGGGACAGAGCACGGAGAATGAGGGAAAAGGTAAATCAGAGGGAAAGGATAAATAGTAGCCAGCGTTTTGTTATAGCATAAGGTAGGGAATAGCTGACTTGAAAATAACACGAGGAAAATTTGAATTTTTGTCGCCGGTTCTTTATAATTAATGTAGTAGTAAGAAAAGGAGGCAAAAGGGAATGGGCCAACGAATGAAGTTTGTTGCGGTAGTCGGACTTGTTCTGATACTGACCCTTGGTTTAGCCGGCGGCGTGCTTGCTGCGGGAAGACCTGACGGGGCCGGTGAGTTACGGTGGACGGGGGTGGTTGCTTTTGAGGATGGAGTTAATTTGCCGGCCAAGCAGAGACTTATCGATAATGCCGGTGGTGTCATTGACAAGGAACTGGAAGCTCTGGATTTTGCCGTAGTGTTTCTGCCAAATGAGGCGGCGGCCAGGGCGCTTGAGAAGGCAAGAGGCGTCCGTTGGGTGGAGGCAGACAGTTATAGGTATTATGATGCTCAACCATTACCCTGGGGCGTAAATAGAATCGATGCCGAGGTTGCCTGGACGGGCAGTACCGGAGCCGGGGTAAATGTGGCGGTGCTGGATACCGGTATCGATTTCGACCATCCTGATTTAGTGGCTAATTTCGAAGGTGGTTACTCTGCAGTCAACCGGAATACCAGCAATGTTAACGATGTAAATGGGCATGGTACCCATACCTCAGGCACTATCGCGGCGGTAAACAATGATATTGGTGTGGTTGGCGTTGCTCCCCAAGCCGATTTATGGATGGTTCAAATATCAAAAGGGTCGCGGATAAAACTGACCGACATCGTGAAAGGGATAAACTGGTGTCTGGGTACTCTGACTGATACTAATCCTGATAACAATATTCAAGTAATGTCCATGAGTTTTGGTGGTGGCTACTCACAATCGGAAGACGACGCTCTTCTGAAGGCCTATAACGCCGGTATTGTACTGGTAGCTTCAGCAGGGAACGCGAACGGTGGTCCCGTAAGCTATCCGGCGGCGTTGCCGTACGTGGTTGCGGTCTCAGCCGTGGATAGTAACAACCAGATTGCTTCCTTTAGCAGTGTTGGTGACCAGGTTGACCTGGCAGCTCCGGGGGTAAGTATTACCTCTACCTATCTAAATGGTGGCTATGCCACGATGAGTGGGACATCTATGGCTGCCCCGCATGTTTCGGGAGTGGCGGCGCTTATTATCGCTTCGGGGATTACTGATACCAATGGTAATGGTCGAATTAACGATGAGGTGGTGGATCGGTTGAAGACAACGGCGGAAAATATCGGTTTGACATCCCAGCAACAAGGAGCTGGATTGGTTGACGCTGAGAAGGCGGTGCTGGGTACGACTACCGGTAATAACCTGCCGTAGATAGCCGTATTATCTTGCTTTGGTCTGAATCAAGGGGGACTGGATTAACCAGTCCCCCTCTTTTTATAACATTAGCCTGGATTTGGCTGAAGTCTGGATTCCTCCGGCTCGATTTTGCGCGGTTTATCCATCCCTTCCAGTTGGTCGAAATAGAGGATGCCGTTGAGATGGTTTATTTCATGCTCCAGGGCTTGAGCCAGCAGTTCATCGGCCTTAATCCTCAGCTCTTTGCCATCCTGGTCGAGTCCCTTGACGGTTACCGAGACAGCGCGCTTAACCTGCCCGATATAACCGGGCAGACTGAGACAACCTTCATTTACCAGTCGCTCCCCGCTCTTGCGGACTATTTTGGGATTGATTAAGACGATGTCCGGCTCTTCCGGTATCCCCAGGACAATTACCCGCAGCAGGACACCCACCTGCGGCGCCGCCAGCCCGACGCCGGGAGCCGCGTGCATCGTTTCCAGCATGTCGTTTATCAGCTTGTGGATTGAGCCGTTAACCGACCTTACCTGTTTTGATTTTTGCCGTAATATCGGGTCGGGCACCTGACGAATGGGAAGGACTGCCATTTAACCTCCACCGGTATGGGAACATATTCCCTGATTTAATTGTAGCTTTTACAGTCCTACCGGGTCAATGTCTACCGTCCAGCCCTGAGGGATGGGTAGTGGGGAGAGGAATTCGGCCGGGTCGGCGGCACGGAGGATGAGCTGCCAGCGGAACCGCCCCCGCAATCGCTGAATAAATGCCGGCGCCGGTCCGATAACCGAGAGGTCGGCGATACCTTTTGCGTCCTTCTCTTCGATGAGCAAGTGTTTCATCCTGGTAGCTTCTTTCTGAGCAAGGGCATTGTTAGTATGGGTGTAGATGAGGCTGGCCAGACGGCTGAAAGGAGGATTGTGAAGCTGACGCCGATAGCTGATTTCCTTTTCGTAGAAGAGGGCATAGTCGTGTTTGGCCGCCGCCTGGATGGCGTAGTGCTCCGGATTGTAGGTCTGGATGATGACCTGTCCGCCGAGAGGTCCGCGCCCGGCCCGTCCCGCCACCTGGCTGAGTAGCTGAAAAGTCCTCTCTCCCGCTCTAAAATCGGGCAGGTTTAAACCGGTATCGGCATTGACCACTCCCACCAGGGTAACCCGGGGCAAGTCCAGTCCTTTGGTAATCATCTGGGTGCCGATGAGAATGTCCGCCCGATGGCTGCGGAATTTATCGAGTATCTCCTGGTGTGAATTTTTCCCGGCGGTAGTATCGCTGTCCCAGCGCAGCAGCCGGCTGGAGGGGAAGGCCTGGGCGGTTTCCTGCTCCAGTTTCTCGGTGCCTGTACCCAGAAACTTTATCCGCCGGCTCAAGCAGCGCGGGCAAATTTGGGGCACCGCCATCCGGTAGTTGCACTGATGGCATACCAGTTTATCTTCGGCCAGATGGTAGCTGAGAGGGATATCGCAGCGCCGGCAGGCAAGGACATAGCCGCAGTTACGGCACTGAATAAAGGTGGCGGCTCCTCGCCGATTTAGAAATAGCATTACCTGTTCTCCGCCGGTGACGGCCTTATCAATTGCCCGGGACAGGGAGCGACTGAAAATGCTGCGGTTGCCGGCTTTAAGTTCGTTCCTTAAATCGACAACCTCAACCCGGGGCAGAGGCGAATTCTCGGTGGGCGTGACCCGTTCCCGTAGCTCAAGCCGCCGGTAGTCTCCCCGCTGGCTGTGATAGAAGGTCTCGACGTCAGGGGTAGCGCTGCCCAGAACGACTACCGCTCCGGTTAGCTCGCCAAGCTTGATGGCAACGTCTCTGGCGTGGTAGTGTGGCGATTTGTCAGACTGCTTATAATTCCATTCGTGCTCTTCATCGATGACGATGAGGCCGAGGTCGGGTTGGGGCGCAAAGAGGGCGCTGCGGGGGCCGATGACGACATCAAACTTTCCTTCTCTGATGCGTTGCCACTCATCGAATTGTTCCCCCAGGGAAAGCCGGCTGTGGAGGACAGCTACCCTGCCGGGAAAGCGTGAGGCGAACCGCTCTAAGGTCTGGGGGGTGAGGGCAATCTCAGGGACCAGAACAATGCCCCGTTTCCCCAGCCTGACTGTTTCTGCCAGGGCCTGCAGGTAGACTTCTGTCTTACCGCTGCCGGTAACCCCGTGAAG
>JACQOM010000161.1 GCA_016202525.1 Chloroflexota bacterium
GGCTAAAGATGAGGTCATATTGGAGGTTATTATTCTGGCGGAAACTCTCCAGGTTACTGATAAAGTCGGGCAGATAATTATAAACATCCAGCTTGTTTATTTCCTCGTCGCCGGCCCTGAGGTGAATAAGCCTAGCGTTCTGGCCGAGAGTAACAATCTGGGGGTCTTTGGGGTCATGAACGCGGGTATAGACATCTACCGAATGGCCTTGTTTACCCAGTTCCCCGGCTAGCTCCCTGATGTAAACACTCATGCCGCCGGTGTCTTTGGCGCCAAGCGTCCCCACGGGACAGCTATGCGCACTGAGCATGGCTATTCGCAGTTGGCCGGCTACCATTGGAATCTTATTCCTTTCATATTAAGATTACTAATCGTATTCATTATCATTTGATTGTTATCTGACAGCGGGATATCGGGACTTCCTGCCCGCCCAGACGGGCTTTGTAAATTTCGTCCCCTTTGAGGAAGTCCCATTTTTTCCTACCGCTTTCGATGCTCTGTTTAATGCCGAAAATCTTGCAGAGAAGTCCCACGCTTAAAGAGTCATACTGCGGGTCATAGGCGCTATTATAAAGGTATATTGCGCCATTGTAATCAAAACCCATAATCATCGCCGTCCGTATGCCGTCTAATTCCAGGATACCGAATCTAAGGAGTCCAATCTCGCTCATAGCTCTGGCTAGCGACCGGAAAAATGATTCTCTGCGAGCGTTCATGAAGTCAGCTTTCTCCTGCCGTGCCAGCGCAAAAAGCTTTAAAAAGTCGTCCATAGAATTTTCAACCGGCCGGTTTCCATTGACGCACTGGTAATCTATCTTGCCGGATTCCTGCAGTCTCCGTATTTTACGTCTTACTTCATGGCGCTGCTTTGTATTAAGAACCGCCAGATACTCGTCCCATGTCGCCGGTAAATCAAGTTCCAGGGAAACGTCCTCTGGCTGGCAGATTACTTCGTAACCTCGTTGCTCGGCGATACCTGTCAGGTTAGTAATTACTGTGGAATCGGGTCTCAGTGGTCCCAGGTCTAACTGGTTGATGCCATTCTGTCTTAAATCATCCAGCAGGGTAGTAAAGAAATCACTCTCCATACCGGGGACAATAATGAAGTCGAGGTAGTCACAAACATCTGCGCTGCCGATGAAAGCTGCCTTGCCATCTCTTGCCATCAGGGGAGCAATGCCAATAATTTTCTTTCCCTGTCTGACGGCACGCAGATATAGCTCGGCATCGGCGTTAAGCTCCTGCCACCAGACCTTCAGCCAGGCCGGCAAGACAAAGACCGCATTCCAGTTTAACTGATGCCTCGGGTCAGCCCAGTAGGCATCCAGGTTGTCGAAACTCTCTTGAGTAACGGTACCTTCCATCTTTCAAAGAGATTACACTAGATTATAACCAGTAATTGTCAACATTCGTCAATACGTATATATACTCAGGGGGAAATAATTAAACAAATTAAAGTTTACCATTTAAGTGTACTTTAGGCAAATAAATCAATTTGACTTAACTGCTCCTCTTAACAACGTGGTTACTCCGGCAGAGTTCTTTACTTCTCTATTGTCTGCCAGTTACAATATGTTGAAAAAAGAGCTTCTGGAGGTTTTTATGGAGGTAAAGGAAGCACTACTGCAGTCTCTGGAGCAGAGTTGGGGTTACCAGACCCTGGCTGTGGACGGGCTGACTCAGGAAGAAGCCGCCTGGAGTCCGTGTGCTGAATGCAATAGTATTGCTTTCATCCTCTGGCATGTTACCCGGGTGGAGGACTTCTTTGTCAACCGTGTGATTCAGCACCAGCCGGAGGTCTATGAGAGTGAGGGCTGGCAGCCGAAGCTGGGTACGCCGGTCAAAGGGACTGGCTATGAATATACGGTGGAACAGCTCCATGCCTGGCCAGTGCCGGAGCTGACAATCATACGGGGATATTCCAATGCCGTGCGGAAGAAGACACTCGATTTTATCCGGTCTGTCGATGCCAAGAAGCTGTCGGAAATACCCCGCCCCGACCGCTCCAGCGATTCGACAGGCGTGATATTGACCCGCATTACCACCGAGATTGCTCTGCATGCCGGGCAGCTTGCCTACCTGCGCGGGGTACAGCGGGGACTGGGTAAGTAGATATCTGGTAAGACCCCTCATTATGGATTATTGAAAGTTCGTTTGCTTTAGTTGAGGACACTTTACTTCTTGCTATTTGCCAGCTACAATACGCTTATTTAGAACGGGAATGCTAAGGAGGTATTTATGGACGCAAGAGAAATAATGTTGTACTCCTATGACCACTGCGAGGGATTTTTGCGTAATGCGCTTGAGGGGCTGACTCAAAAGGAAGCTGAATGGCAGTACAACGAAGAGGTTAACAGCATCGCATGGATACTGTGGCATTTCACCCGCGGGGAAGACAACCGTGTGAATGTCCTTATCCTGCATGAGAAGGAAGTATTTGAGACAGGGGGCTGGGAAAAGAAGCTGGGTATTCCCGTACCAATGTCCGATAGGGGCGCAGGCAATACTCTGGACCAGATTAAGGAGTGGCGCAAGCATGTGCCGAAGCTGGAATTGTTGAAAGCTTACCATGACGCAGTCTATAAAAAATCGGTGGAATATATCAAGTCCGCCACCCCTGAGAAGCTATCTGAAATTACTGACCCGGGTGCAAAACAGCCTACTGCCGGGATTATAATGGCGCGCCGCCTTGGTGAGAACGCTATGCACATCGGGCATATCTGTTTTCTGCGCGGGATACAGCGCGGATTCAATAAGTAGTGCTGGTCGGATAGCGCTATCTTCAATCCTGACCACTGGAGCCGTGGTTCCTCTCTGTGGAGCACGGGTAGCTGTGGTGTGCCCCTGAATAAAAACAGGGTATTTTATCCTGATAAACAGGGTGTTGCGCCCTTTACACCTTGTAGTCTTCTGGTTTAATCTATTGCAGATTTTCCTAGAATTTTATAGAATTAAGTAGCGTCGTTGCTCTTTGCCGGAAGTAAAGAGCGGTTTTTATTGTCCCGATGAATTAATTTCTGAGGAGTGGCTTTTGAATCAGGAAGCTTTAATCAGTATTAGTGAAGCCAGCCATATTCTGGGAGTCAGTGAGGCAGCCCTCCGCCAGTGGACGGATGAAGGTAAAATAAAGGCTTTCGTAACTCCTGGCGGCCATCGCCGTTATTCAAGGGTGGAGTTGAAGAAGTTTATGGGCTCGAATCAGAAGATGCTCGGCATCAAGGACCTGGTCGGCGAATTAGAGGATACAGTCGGGGCACATAGGGAGATTGCCCGAAGCTACCTCAGCACTACCTCCTGGTATAACCAGCTTAGCCGGGAATCGCAGGAGTATCTGGGTGAACTGGGGCGCCGTCTGCTTAGTTTGATTATCAGATATATCACGGAATCTTCCCGGCGTGAAGAGATAATGGAGCAGGCCCGCGGTGTTGGCCAGAGTCATGGTGAGGCATTGGCCAAACTGGGATTGCCTCTCACCGATGCCGTAGGGGCATTTATTATGCACCGTAATCCCATAATCGATGCTACGACCCATATGATGAAGAAAAGGGAGGGATTGAATGGACGTGTCGTGGAGGCAATACCGATGGTAGACCATGTTATGGATGAGGCTTTAGTGGCACTGGTGGCGGCACATCAGCGTATGGCTAGGACGGAAGGAGATACTGCCTGATGATATCGGTATCTCGACTGCTCTGCGATACGGTTAGTCCGGGGGATGGTCTCCGTTACGGAGAGTCTAAAGCGCATCCGGCAGGTGTTATCAAACCAGCCCAGGGTATCCCGCGGCCGGTGGTAGTCTGGAATTGCACCCGGCAATGTAATCTGAATTGTCTCCATTGCTATGCCAGCGCCAGCAACCGGAAAATCCCGGGAGAAATGGATACGGCGGCAGGGAAATCGCTGATTCGTGACCTGGCCGGTTTCAAAGTGCCGGTGATTTTATTCTCGGGAGGTGAGCCACTGCTCAGAGAAGATTTATTTGAACTGGCAGCGCTAGCCAAAGAACAGGGAATCAGGGTGGCTCTTTCCACCAACGGCACTCTAATTAACGAGTCGTTAGCTAAGAAAATCAGCGATATCGGCTTTGCTGAGGCCGGGATAAGTCTGGATGGCATCGGGTCTAACAATGACCATTTTCGGGGTCGAAAAGGCGCTTACCAGTCCGCCCTGGAAGGCATCAGGAACTGCGTTGCCCTCGGGGTAAAGGTGTCTTTACGGTTGACTATCACCCGTTTCAACTATCAGGAAATCCCGGCTATTTTCCGGCTGGTCGAAGAAGAGGGCGTCAACCGTGTTTGTTTCTACCATCTGGCTTACTCGGGGCGGGGTGATAGTCTGCGGGCCGAGGACCTTGACCACGCTCAGACCAGAGCGGTGGTGGATGAGATTTGTGAGCGTACTCTGGACATGCACCGGCGCGGCCTGCATAAAGAAATCCTTACTGTCAGTAACCACACTGATGGCGTCTATCTTTATCTCAAGCTGCGGGAGAGTGACCCGGAGCGTGCTGCTACCGTTCTGGACTTGCTCAAGATTAACGGCGGCAACAACTCAGGTATCAAAATAGGCGCCGTCGATAACATGGGTGAAGTTCACCCCGACCAGTTCTGGTGGCATTACTCATTGGGTAACGTCCGCCAGAGAAAATTTGCTGACATCTGGACCGATGCCACAGAGCCGTTGCTGCACGAATTGAAAGACCGCAGGGGTTTGCTCAAGGGGCGCTGTGCCCGCTGCCAGTATCTCGACCTCTGCAACGGTAACCTGCGGGTGCGCGCTGAGGCTGTATTTGGTGATGTCTGGGCCGAAGACCCGGCCTGTTATCTTACCGATGAGGAGATTGGCATAAAGTGACCATGGATACTTCCCGTAGTAATGTATCCCGTCCAGCCGATATTATCGAACCTGACCTGCAGCATGTTGCCTGGGAGATTACCCGTAGCTGTAACCTGTATTGCGCTCATTGCCGGGCATCCGCCCACAAAGGCAGCTATGAAGGCGAGCTGACCACCGAGGAATGTTTCCGCGTTATCGACGAGATACTGGAGGTTGGCCGGCCGATGCTCATTCTGACCGGTGGCGAGCCTCTCCTCCGCCCCGATGTCCTGCAGATTGCTCAGTATGGGGCTGACAAGGGTCTCAGGGTGGTCATGGGCACCAACGGGACGCTGGTCACCGCCGAGATGGCGGACAGACTGAAAGCAATTCCTGTTGCCTGTGTTGGCGTCAGCCTTGATTTTCCCACTGCCGAACGCCATGACGGTTTCCGGTGTATGGTGGGAGCTTTCGATGTAGCGATGTCCGGTATCGATAATGCCCGCCGTGCCGGTATTGATATCCAGATTAACAGCACCATTAGCAAAATGAATGTGGCTTATCTCGGTGAGCTGGTATCGCTGTCACTTCAGGCGGGGGCTAAATCGTTCCATCCGTTCTTGCTGGTGCCGACCGGCCGTGGCAAGGATTTGGAGTCGGTAGAACTGTCCCC
>JACQOM010000159.1 GCA_016202525.1 Chloroflexota bacterium
CGATTGATTAGTGTGTAATACTTAAACAATACATAGAAGCAATCCCAGCACCATGACCAGCCGGGTCTGACGCTGACTAGGAGCAGCAAACTGAATTTGAGCAAACTAAAACCGAGGTTAATTTGTGCTGTCCTGCTAGCTTTATTCTTTGGTGTTTCCCTGTGGCTTCGAGTCTATCTACCTTATGATAAAGTCTTCAGCGGCGGCTGGATAAAGTTTACCGGTAACGATGCTTACTATTACATGCGTTTGGTCGATAATCTCATCCACAACTTCCCCCACCTCACTGGTTTTGACCCATACGCTATTTACCCTGATGGCTCCGGAGTCAGTAACATCAGCTTCTTTGGCCGGCTCCTTGCCGGCATTACCTGGGCAATTGGACTAGGGTCACCAAGCGAACACCTGATTGATGTGGTCGGCGTTTATTTCCCGGCGATTCTGGGGGCGTTAACTATCATCCCGGTTTACTTCATCGGCAAAGAGTTATTCGGCCGCTGGGCAGGGGTGCTCGCCGCTGGCTTAATCGCCATATTGCCCGGCGAGTTTCTGGGCCGGTCGATATTGGGCTTTACCGACCACCATATTGCTGAAACTTTGTTCACCACTATAACCATGCTCTTCCTGATTCTGGCCATTAAGTCCGCCAGCCAAAAACAAATAACCTTCAGCCACCTTAAACGCCACGGCTGGACAACAAGTGTGAAACCGGTTATTTATAGCTTGCTCGCCGGAATTTTTCTGGGAATCTACATCTTCACCTTTGCAGGAGCACTTCTTTTTGTCTTCCTCACCTTTCTCTACTTTGTAATCCAGTTCATTATCGACCACCTGAAGAGTAAGTCCACTGATTATCTCTGCATGGTCGGTATTATCTTCTTTTTTACTACTCTGATTATATCCCTGCTGATTTCCCTGGGCATATTCTTTTTGGCTCCCTTGATTATCGCTTCACTGATGATGCCTATCTTGAACAGCATCTCCCGGCTAATGATAAACAGGCGAATAAAACCAACCTACTACCCTTTGACCATAATTGGAATAGGCCTGGCTGGACTGGGCATCTTATATCTTATTAACCCCGTGCTCATCAGTGCCATGTTAAGTTCATTTTCTATCTTTCGTCCCACCGGCGCTTCTCTGACTACCATTGAAATGCAGCCCATCTTCCGTCCCTGGAGTGATTTACCCCTGGCGCTCGTCTGGGGCAATTTCAGCATCGGTTTTTTCCTCAGCATTATCGCACTCGGCATACTTATCTACCTTGTAATTAAGCAGGGTAACCCCGAAAAAAGCCTTCTAGTAGTATGGAGCCTGGTAATACTGGCAGCTACCATCGGGCAGCGCCGCTTTGCCTACTACTTTGCCGTCAATATCGCCGTACTCAGCGGCTACCTGACATGGCAAGCCCTACGCCTGGCTGGTTTCCAGGAAACAACCTCCGAACCTGCCGAAATAGCCAAAGATACAAAGAGGAAAAAGACTCCGCCCAGAGACCGCCACACCCGCACGATGCGCTATGTAAATGAAGCCCTGGCAGTGCTGATTGCTGTCCTCATCGTCTACTTACCCAATGTGGTAAAAATTTTCCCTAATATCCCGATGGCGATTGAAACCGCCAGTGAGGCACCGTTTACCGTTAGCAACGCCTGGGTCGACTCCATGTACTGGTTAAAGGCGAATACTCCGGAGCCTTTCGGTAACCCCGATTCCTACTATCAACCCAACAGGCCACTCGCGCCCGGAGAAAAGTATCAATACCCTGACTCTGCCTACGGCGTCATGGCATGGTGGGACTATGGCTACTGGATTACCCGTATTGCCCACCGCATACCCAATGTTAACCCCAGCCAGAAACCCGGGCCGATAATCAATGTCGCCAACTTCTTTACCTCTCAGGATGAAGACTCGGCTAACAAGATAAGACGGGAACTAGGCTCAGCCTATATAATTACTGATGTGGAGACAACCACCAGCAAATTCTGGGCAGTTGCTACCTGGGCACAAAAGGCACAGTCTGAGTTTTTTGATATCTACCTTGTCCCACAGGAAAACAAACTGACACCGGTACAACTTTTCTACCCTGAATACTATTATTCCATAGTCACCAGGCTACATAACTTTAACGGCCAGGCAGTAACACCGACAAAGTCAATGGTTGTCTCTTTCCAAGAAAATTCCGACCAGCAGGGTAACCGCTACAAGGTAATTACCAGCGCTCAGGAATTCGACAGCTATCAGAAGGCAACAGATTATATCGCAAGTCAGAACTCAACCAACTATAGAATAGTCGGCATCCACCCATTCATCAGCCCGGTACCCTTGGAAGCACTGCAAAATTACCGGCTGATTTATAGTTCTCCCGATTCAGTAGCATTGCCCAATTTAGAGCCAGTTCCAGCAGTAAAAATCTTCGAGTATACCGGTACTAAATAAGATAGAAAAATAGACGATAGTACTGGATAACACAACGAATAGTCAGCTGCAGTTATTAGTTCTAATCCGGATACAAGCTTCAGTCTATACGGGGTATCAATAGGTGGTACTTTTGAAAATGAGATTTAGCTTAGTTTTATAGTTCTTATGGAAACTTTCGAGCCTGCTGGATGCCGTGGTCAGCGGTGATTTACCGGCTGTAACGCGGTCAGAAAAGCAAAAGGCCTGAAATGTCTGGAAATTCCCAGAAGCCTGGCGGTCGGCGCCTTTATAGACTATGTCTGGAGAATGATGGGCACTGAAGAGGGCATCAAAAAATGCCCGACCAAGGAGTTTGAATGAAGATTGTAATTATTGGTGGTGGGGCGGCAGGTTTCAGCGCGGCTATGGTTGCCAGGAAAACAGGGGCAGACGAGGTCCTGGTTATTGAAAGAACGGACATGCTCGGCGGCATTGCACTGGTCGCCGGCATTGGTATCTTTGGCAATGGCGCCCTCGTCGGTCTGACTGAGGAGCGGGCTTTCGGGGGAGCCTCTCTATATGATGAGGTTTTCTATCCCATTGTCACACATGAACGCAGAAATGTCCCGGGACTTGGTACCACCATGCTTTACAATATCAATAAACTGGATGCCATGATGCAAAGCGTCCTTAAGCAAAACCGCATCGAGGTCATGCTGTCCAGAAAGGTCGTCGATACTGAAATAGTTGGACATACAATCAAAGCCGCGGTTCTTGAGGGCGGCAATGCGGTGAAAGGCGACGTTTTTATCGATACTACCGGGTCATCGACCGGCATACCCGGCTGCACTCGGTTCGGTTACGGCTGTGTCGGTTGTATTTTGCGCTGCCCTACTTTCGGTAACCCGCAAGGGGTGGCAGATAAAAAAGTAAAAACCATCACGGCAAAAAATGCTCTGGGAACACCCGGGCAGCTGGGCACTTCGGTCTTAATTCCCATTGTCAGCCTATCCGCAGAGTACCAGAAACAATTAAAAGCGCGGGGCTGGGTCTCGATAGCCGTACCCCCGGATGCGGTGCCCAATCAGGAAAGAGCCTTAAAAGCCGGCTCCCGCGGCATAGACACCATGAATCAGGAGTCGCTCAGGCAGAACCTGCTTATTCTCGATATCGGCGGCTACGTCAAAGTAACGGCTAACGGCTCAGCTCTATATGCTGGCTCTTTAAGAAAATTCCCCGGACTGGAGAATTCGACAATTGCCCAGCCTATGGCCGGGGCTAAAGGGCACCTCGTTTTTGGTCTGAGTATTGCACCGAGAAACAATGCCCTGGAAGTTGCATCCTTTGATAACCTTCTTTGTGCCGGGCTGAAAGCCGGAAACACCAACAGCCTGCTGGATGCCGTGGTCAGCGGTGATTTAGCCGGGTACAATGCGGTCAGAAAGGCAAAGAGACTGAAATGCCTGGAAATTCCCAGAAGCCTGGCGGTCGGCGCCTTTATAGACTATGTCTGGAGAATGATGGGCACTGAAGAGGGCATCAAAAAATGCCCGACCATGGAAAACATCAATATCTTAAAATCGCTTGGTGTCTACCGGAAGAAAGCAGCCATACTCAAAGAAGTCGAAAAGGCAGGTCTGACTGGAATCTACTCCAGGCCGCTAAGTTAAATTCGATTCGCCAGGGTTAGCCGTGTAGCATGTCCTCCAGTATCTTTGCGGAGTCTCTGACAAAGTCAGGGCAGACAGAAGTGAAAAGCTTCTTATCGCGAGCTTCAGCAACACCCTCAGATGTGCTTATATCACAACCAAGAAGCTCTTTGCACGTCAGTGAGTTATGAAGCGTCTTGAATCTCTGATTAAACTCCCGCACGAGTCCATAGGTTTTATCTATGCTGGCACGCGGATTATCCGGTGATATCTCCTGTGACAACCCCAGCACCATGTAAGCGCCGGTGACTGCCCCGCATGTGTTACCGGTACGTCCCATTCCGCCGCCGAATCCCATCGCCACCTTAAGCGCCTTATCCCGCTCAAGCCCCAGTTCTTCACAGAAAACAGAGAGCACTGACTGAGCACAATTGATGCGGTGTTCCGTCATCAAGGCAGCGGCACTCTTAGATTTAGTCATGATGTTTCATTATAGAATGTTGCAGAAGTTGCTGCAAGTGGAGCTGAAGTATCAATAGGTAGTACTGGTAAGGATTTTGAGCTAAATTTCCGTTTAGTTGGTCAGCCCTGGATTTCTGTTCGAAGCTTTTATTGACGCCACAATGCCACTTTCGGTAACAATTATAATGACTCAATGCACTGCCTTGACAGAAGCCGGATAGGGGCGTAAAATTTCGCTACCGAAACAGGAAAGGGAGGTGTGAGTATGGCGCCTGATGATAGATATGACCCTAGCCCCTTGGATTATCTCGTTCGTGGTATCGACCACGCTCGTGTTTCAATGGTCGTTGCATGCCTTTTCTTGGCTGCTGACACTGGGTTCAGTTTGCGTCTGACCGCATTGAAAGGCATCGCCCTTGGTCTTCTGGGAATTGGCGAATATATTAAGCTTAGGGAAGAAGGAGTGGACGAACGAATAAGAGGAGACGAACTAATAAGATTAGACGAACCAAAAGACCTGTACAAAGAGGTGGACAGACGATTAAAAGAGCA
>JACQOM010000007.1 GCA_016202525.1 Chloroflexota bacterium
AGAGTAATCACTATTAATGTGCTCGGTGATTCCGCGGCATCCAATGTAGCAACGGTGGTGGTTACCAACAAACTCCAGGCGGGACCCATCGACCCCCGGTCCATCTTTAACGGCGACCCAAACACCGGTTTTCCGGGATACTATCAGGATGACCAGGGGACGCGCGTGGCGTTACTCCCGCCAGTCGGCGATGGCGTCACCGCTCCGACACAAGTTTTCGACCCCCCGGACCCAGCCAATCCTTACCAGGTACTTTTGGGCGTGGGTGAAGAATCCTTCTACTATCTGGCGGGGGCCACCATTATCGACATTGACGGAGCGGGGCCCGGTGGCAAACTGATTACAGTCTTTGCCATTGAAGCGAATGTCGTTGGCCCGGGCACCGAAGTGGTTTTCGCCCGCATCCGCATATTTGCCAAGGTCCCAACCCCGGGCACCTACCTGTTCCAGCATCCCTGGGGAGAGGATACCGTCGAGGTAACTCAGGAAGATATCGATGCCGGCCGGGGAATCCGATTCACCGAGGATATCGGGCTGGCGGAGCGTAATTTTGGCCTTGTCGGCAATAGCAGAATCAACCGTTTCCTGCGCCAAACAGTACCACCACCGCCGGCGGGCTGGATTGGTGACGGGGTCACTGAGGGCCCGGTCACCGGCAGTACTATCGGCTTCAACAGAGTCAGACTCACCGGTCCGGTAGGGGTTAATCTGGACGGCGCAGGCAATAACTTCGTCGAAACCAGTAATTTCGCTGTGGCCGCACGTCTACAAACGGCGGTCGCCCCTGTCCCCAGCTTTAGCACAAGCCTCAACCCGGCGAATGGTGTCGTCTCCGTTACGGCAAACTTCACCGTTACGGCAAACTTCACCGATACTTCCACTAACGCGCCCACAGGCTGGCTGTGGAACTTCGGAGATGGTGCTACCAGCACTTCTCAGAATGCCAGCCATGTTTATAACACGGCCGGCACCTACACCGTCACACTGACAGCGACTAATGCCGCGGGGTCAGCTTCCACATCACAAATAGTGAATGTTTACAGCGCGCCGTCGGCAAGCTTCATCCACGCCGTACCGAACGGCCTGCCGCCGGTCAGCGTTAACTTCACCGATACATCTTCCGGCAATATTGCCTTCTGGTCGTGGGACTTCGGAGATGGAGGCGCCAGCGCACTTCAGAATCCATCTCACGTCTATGCTGCTGCCGGTATCTATACCGTGAACCTAACGGCGACGAATCCTGCCGGGTCAGCCTCTGTTTCCCATGTGATAAGGGTTTCTGCCAATCTTATCGCCAGTTTCACCAAGACCGTTAGTCCGGCTAATGGCATTGCACCGGTCACGGCGAATTTCACTGATGCTTCGACAGGAAACATTACCTCATGGCTGTGGAACTTTGGTGACGGCACCACCGCTATTTCTCAGAACGCCACCAAGACCTATAACGCGGCCGGAGACTACGCTGTCACCTTGACCATAACGGATGCCGCCGGAGAGGCAGCCACCTCTCAAACGGTGAGCGTTTACAGTTTGCCTGCGGCAAGCTTCACCAAGAGCGCCGCCAGAGGCGTCCCGCCCCTGACAGTAAGCTTAACCGATACTTCTGCCGGCAATCCGTCAAGCTGGCTATGGAAATTCGGGGACGGCGTCACCAGCGCTCTGCAGAATCCTACCCATATCTACTCTCAGCCCGGTGAATACAACATCGTGCTGATGGTAACAAATGTTGCCGGGATATCCTTCACTTCCCAGACGGTGATTGTTACCGGCCTTCGCCCGGAATTCCCGTTGAAACTCCAGGTTGGCCCCATCGACCAGAATTTCATCTTCCAGGGCGACCCGAACACCAGCTTCCCCACCTACTACCAGGATGATGAGGGGACGCGTGTGGCGTTGCTTCCGCCAGCCGGCAATGGCGTCACCGCTCCGACACAAATTTTCGACCTAGCCGACCCGGCTAATCCCTATTCGGTGTTCCTGGGCATGGGGGAGGAAGCCTTCTACTATCTGGCAGACGCCGGCATTGTCGACATGGACGGCGCGGGGCCGGGTGGCAAACTGGTTACAGTCTTTGCCGTTGAAGCGAATTTCGTTGGCCCGGGTACTGAGGTGGTCTTCACCCGCATCCGCTTGTTTGCCAATGTCCCGGTGCCTGGCACCTATATCTGGCAGCATCCCTATGGAACAGAGACCATCGAGGTAACTCAGGATGACGTCGATGGCGGCAGGGGGATATTCTTTACCCGTGACATCGGGCTGGCAGAGCGCGATTTCTTCCAGGCTGCCGGCGGTGACATCCCCCGTTTCCTACATCAGACTGTCCCACCACCGCCTGCCGGTTGGATTGGCGATGGAGTCTCGGTTGGTCCGGTCACCGGCAGCCCTACGGGCTTCAACAGGGTCAGACTCACCGGTCCGGTAGGCGTTAATCTGGACGGCGCAGGTAATAACTTCGTCGAAACCAGTAATTTCACTGTGGCCGCACGCGTGTTGCCTTCAATTGTGGCGTCGCTGGCGGCGCCAACCGGATTGAGAGCAACTGTACCCGCCGGCACCCAGACTGTCAACCTTGTCTGGACGGATAACTCGGCAAACGAAACGGGCTTCAGAATCGAGCGCAGCGCTGATAACTTCGCCACACCGGCATTCTTCTCAGCTAACGTTACGGACAATGTCACGGCTTTTGCGGATACAATTGCCGGGGCCGCATACTACCGCGTTATCGCCGTGAACACTCTAGGGGATTCGATGGCATCCAACGTAGTGCCTGTAATTGTTGTCCCCGCCGCGCCAACGGCGCTAACGGCAGCAATCATCAGCGCTACGCGGGTTGACCTTTCTTGGACAGACAATGCCAACAATGAGGTTGGTTTCCGCATCCAGCGGTCGACCAATGGCGGCGCTTTCGCCGTCGTCGGTTCAGTGGCGGCTAATATCACCGCCTTCAGCGATACGACAGTGGTTATCAACAATACCTACGCCTACCGGGTCGTTGCCTTTAACGCCGGCGGCGATTCCGCTCCGTCCAATGTGGCCCAGGTGGTCGTCGTCGTTCCTGCCGCACCGTCCGGTCTTGCCGCAACTGCTATTACTGATACTCAGGTAGACCTGACATGGTCTGACAACTCCACCAATGAACTTAGCTTCCGCATCGAGCGGTCAACTAACGGCGGTGTTACCTTCGCTGCCGCCGGCACCACGGGCGCTAACATCACCGGTTTTAGCAATACAACCCCACCAAGCACCAGAATTCTCTATCGTGTGCTGGCCGTCAATAACGTTGGGGATTCTCCACCTTCGAACGTAGTTGACGTGACCACGGCGCCGGCGCGGCCAAGCAACCTGGCAATAACCAAGGTTGACCCGGGGCGAATAGAGATGATCTGGAATGATAATTCCAACGCTGAGTCCGGTTTCCGTGTCGAACGGGCTACCGATGCGGCTTTCACGCAGAATGTTGTTGAAAACACCTTGCCGGCAAATACGACACAGTTCCGCGATCAGACCGTGACCTCCGGCTTCACCTATTGGTACCGTGTCTTCGCATTCAACGCCGTGGCCACCTCCGGACCATCTAATGTTGCGTCCACCACTCTGCCAGCCCCAACCACTCCTCCGCAAGCCCCCACGGACCTGATAGGGAGTGTGTCCATCGGCGCTAACCAGTCTGCCGTGAACCTGTTCTGGAGAGACCGCTCTGTCGATGAAAACTCATTCCGTATCCTGCGCTCCGGAGACGGCGGCGCTACATTCCCCCAGATAGGCACCGTCCTGTTCAACGTCACTACTTTCAGTGATAGCACAGTAACCCTGGGCGCTACTTATTTCTATCGTGTTACCGCGGTCAACGTAGCGGGAGAATCAGCGCCATCCAACACGCTGATATTAACCGTATCTACCACACCCGCGGCTCCCGTTGGTGGTGGTGGAGGAGGAGGTGGTGGTGGTGGCGGCGCTGTAGGTCCTAGTGCTACCACAGTAACGGTAAGCGGTGTTACCGGCACACCTCCAACGCTCGATACCCGCGGTAAAACGACGGCGCCAGTCACACTTGCAACTACCGACGGCAAAGCCGCTATGAATATTCCTGTTGCTACACAGATGACTGATAGGGCGGGACAGCCGATAACTACACTTACTGCAGTCCCATTGGTCACGCCACCGACTCCTCCACCTGGAGGGACTATCGTGCTGGCTTACCAATTCGGACCAACGGGTGCCACTTTTAATCCCCCGATAGATGTGAGTATGAAGTTCGACCCGGCAACGGTTCCGGCTGGCGTTCCGGTAAACCAGCTTGCCCTCGCTTACTGGGATGGTGCCGCCTGGATTACACTGAAAAGCACTGTTGACCTGGCGACGAATACCATTACGGCGCAGGTAAGTCACTTTACTGAATTCGCCATAATTCATATTCCTGAAGAGCCAGCGCCAGCTACAGTAGCTCCGACGCCAGCAGTGACACCACCTACCTTATCAACTCCGCCGGCAACACCGACGACGCCGACTACGCCAACATCGCCGACAACACCAACGACGCCAACAACTCCAACTACACCGGCGCCAGCATCTTCACCCGCGCCGTCACCGGCAGCGCCTCCACCTGGCTTTGGCTGGTTGTGGGTAATTGGTCCGGTTATCGGTGTAGTAGTCGTATCGCTGATTGTCTTTCTGGTCCGCCGGCGCGAGTAAAATCGTCAGACAGGAATAACCATCTCGAACACAGGCAGCCCTCGGAATACCACCGAGGGCTGTTCTTTTTCGCTCTCCATTATCTTTTTTAGGGAGATTAAGGGGGTGAGGTTGATAACAATCTAATTATTGTCTTTACCGTCAGGTTGGATTATACTGCCAGCTTGAGTACTGCTGATTGAGGTAACGTGGTGACGAGTATAACCAAAGCAAATTTTTGGAATAGGGTGCTGTCAATTATCCTGATTCTAGTGCTGGTGGGTGCCTTCGGTGCGCTGGCTTATTCTATCGCTGTTCCGGCAGCCAGGGAGAAGTTTACTGAATTTTATCTTCTGGGTTTGGATGGTAAAGCTAAAGACTATCCTATTCTGTTGCAGGTGGGGCAGGAGGGTAAAGTCATCGTCGGTATTATCAATAGAGAACGTCAGCCGACCGTCTACCGGATAGAGGTGAGGATAGATGGTGTTCTAGACAAAGAGGTGGGGCCACCTATGCTTGAGCCCGACGCTAAGTGGGAGCAGATTATAAGTTTTGTTCCGGGTAAAGCCGTGGACAGGCAAAAAGTGGAATTCTTATTGTACCGGCAGGGCAGGAGTGAAGTGTACCAGAGCGTTTACCTCTGGGTTAATGTCCGGTGAAATCGGCCTGTTCTAATTGGTCGAATGATTGACATAATATAATCACATGAGGAAGTATTATGGGTAAGAACCTTCAAATTAGAATAATCTTGCTCCTGTTCGTTAACATTCTCATCGGCGTAGAGCTTAATGTCTGGAGGGCGTTTCTTCATGTGGATAACAGTTTATCCAAGTACCTTATCATCATTGGACTGATAATAGCCGATGTGCTGGCTGGCATCGCTATCTTCAGGGTTTACTTGAAGAAGGGAGAATAGCTCCTCGACTTTGGCTAGTTCTTTAAGTCTGGCAAATTGACATCAAGATTGGCGGAGGTTACAATCGACTCAAATGCAGTTATTTGGTTCCTCCGGGATTAGAAGGGTGGCTGATAAAAGCCTGGTCGAATTAGCCCTGAAGGCTGGGCTGGCGGTGGGGGAAGATTATGGTGAAGTGGTGGTCGGCTGCGATACCAGGACCTCCAGCGATGCGGTAAAATATGCCTTTATCTCAGGGCTGTTGATGGCTGGCGCGCGCTGTTCGGATGGCGGCGTTATGCCCACGCCGACGCTGGCTCTGGCGGCACGGGCGTTTCAGGCTGGAGCCATGATTACCGCCTCGCATAATCCTCCTGAGTATAATGGCATCAAGCTTTTGAACCCAGACGGCTCGGCTTTCGATGCCGACCAGCGGCAGCGTATCGAGAGCATGATTTTAAACGACTCTCTTTCTGTTGTACCGTGGAATGAAATAAAGAGCAGCGGCATTCACAAAGGGGCCATTGAGGCGCATATCGAGCATAAACTGAGAGATTTTCCTGATAA
>JACQOM010000178.1 GCA_016202525.1 Chloroflexota bacterium
GAGGTAGCTGACCGGCTAAAAAGGCAGCGTTGGTATCAGTGATTTCACCGAGAAGAATCTCGCTGCCGATAGAAATAATCTCTGCTTTCATTAAAACACTTTTTATTGCTTAAAGGCTAGCACTTGGGGGCGAGAACACCCAGATACTTTTCCACCAGCGCCATGGCGCAGAAGTCACCGCACATACTACAGGCAGTGCCGGCCGCAGCGTGCTTTCTGTGTACCTGTCGAGCATGCTCCGGGTCCAGTGATAGCCTGGCCTGCTCTTCCCAGTCCAGTTTTTTGCGGGCAATGGACATCTGCCTGTCCCACTGGTCGGCGTTTTTCACTCCCTTAGCGATATCCCCCGCATGAGCGGCAATACGTGAAGCAATTACCCCCTGTTTCACATCTTCGGGGTCAGGCAGAGAAAGGTGCTCGGCCGGTGTTACGTAGCACAGGAAATCAGTGCCGGCGGCAGCGGCAATGGCGCCACCGATAGCGCCGGTAATATGGTCATAGCCAGCGCCGATATCGGTTACCAGCGGCCCCAGCACATAGAAAGGCGCCCCTTTGCAGATAGCCTTCTCCAGCCGGACATTAGTCTCGATTTGATTGAGGGGAACGTGTCCCGGCCCCTCTACCATTACCTGCACTCCGGCTTGCTGCGCCCGCTCGACTAACTCCCCCAGGGTGAGCAATTCCTCTATTTGCGAACGGTCGGTAGCATCCGCCTGGCTGCCAGGTCGCAGACCATCTCCCAGACTCTGCGAGACATCGAACTCCCTGGCCAGTTCGAGCAGGCGGTCATACTGTTCATAGAGAGGATTTTCCCTCTCGTTGTAAATCATCCAGCCAATCAAGAAAGCGCCGCCGCGGGAGACCACATCGGCTACTCTGCCCTGTTGTTTAAGCCGGGCAATTACCGCCTGGGTTACGCCGCAGTGTACCGTTATGAAATCGACCCCATCCCGGATGTGGTCTTCAATTCCGGCGAAAAGGTCGTCAGCGGTCATCTTGACGATAGCATCATATTTACCCATGGCGTCGATGCCCGCCTGATAGATGGGCACAGTGCCTATGGGCAATGAACTGGCCGCAATAATGGCACGCCGTATGGCTGGTATCTTGCCGCCGGTGCTTAAATCCATGACGGCATCGGCTCCGGCATCAATAGCTATCCGTAGCTTTTCCAGTTCGGTATCGATATTGCCATAGTCGGAGGAAGTGCCGATATTGGCATTGACCTTGGTCTTGAGTCCCTGGCCGATACCACGCGGGACAAGATTAGTGTGTTTGGTATTGGCCGGTATTACAATCGTTCCTCCGGCAATACCCTGGCGGATAAACTCGGCTTCCCGTCCTTCATATTGGGCTACCGATTTCATCTGTGGTGAGATAGTGCCTTGTTTAGCCAATTCTAATTGCGTCATAATTTGCCTCCCTAAAACAAAACAGGGTCCGGCGACTATTGCCTGACCCTTGGTTCTAATTGTGCCTCATTCCCTACGCTCGAATTACCGAGTTCAGGTTCCAAGGGTTGTCCCTCCAAACTCCAGAAGGACTCTCAGCCTTTAAGCACCCCTAGTTGCTATTCAGTTAATAGTCATTATATCAGGGTTAATAGCTAAATAGCAACAGTGCTTCCCCTGTCATTGCGAGGAACTTAGTGACGAAGCAATCCGTCTTCTTTGTCATTGCGGGTAGTTTACCCTGACCTGTCTTGAGCGACTTGTCCCGACCTGTCCTGAGTTTTGTCGAAGGAGTAACACCGAGGGAAGCCGAAGGGAGCCCGCCCGTGGTGAGCTTGTCGAACCAGCCGTTCATGGTGAGCTTGTCGAACCATCCGCTCGTGGTGAGCCAGCTTGTCCTGAGCGGCCGAAGGGAACCATGAGCAGTTATTAAACAACCTTATTAATATTAAAAATGCGCAGCCTTTGAGGGAGGGGAAACAGGCACATGGTTTATCAAGGCGACCTCACCTACCGCATGAATCTGGCAAATGCCAGCCGATATTCTTTCGAGATGGGCCCAATCAGGCCGCCGAGTGAGGGCAAGGACCAGTCTCTGCTCATCAGGGCCACCCGGAACTGCCCCTGGAACAGATGCCTGTTCTGCTCCACCTATAAAGACCAGAAGTTCGAATACCGGCCGGTGGAGGAGATAAAAGCCGACATCGATGCTGCTAGGTTCCTGCATGATGAAATCAAAGCCGCTTCCCGGAAATTCGGCTTAGCCGGGAAAGTCAGCAACGAACTAATCAGTGCCATCATTCAGGGCAACCCGGAAATCTACGGAAATCTTGAGCAGCTTCCGCTGCAAAACCTGGGCAATGTCGCCAACTGGATTGCCGCCGGCGCCAGAACCGTATTCCTGCAGGACGCCGATACGCTCATCATGAGAACTCCGGAATTGCTTCAGGTACTGAAATATCTGAAAGAAAACTTCCCCACTCTGGAGAGAATCACCTCTTATGCCCGGGCCAAGTCATGCTTGAAAAAGACCGCTCAGGAGCTAAGGGACTTGCAGCAGGCCGGCTTCTCCAGAATGCACATCGGGCTGGAATCAGGCAACGACCAGGTGCTGGAGTTTGTGCAAAAAGGGGTAAATCAGGAACAGCACATCATCGCCGGCAAAAAGGTAGTCGAATCCGGCATATCCCTATCGGAATATGTCATGCCCGGGCTGGGGGGCAGAAAGTGGTCGGAAATCCATGCTCTGGACTCGGCTAAAGCCCTTTCTGAAATAAACCCCGATTTTATCAGGATGAGAAGTCTGGTCGTCCGCATGAACTCCCCGCTTTTCCTGAAACAGCAGGAGGGACAATTCGAGCCGCTTTCCGAAGACGAATTGGTCGGCGAAATTGCCATCTTCATCGAAAACCTGAACTGCTCGTCTTATGTCATCTCCGACCAGATGTCCAATCTCCTGTTCGAAGTGGAAGGACAGTTGCCCCGCGACAAAGAAAGGATACTCGGGGAAATAAACAAGTACCAGCAAAAGCCGCCCATGGAGAAACTGAGATTCAGGCTAAACCGCCGCCTGCGTTCTTACCTCGCCGTTTACGGAAGAATGAGTGAGGAACTGGACCGGATAGTCGCCGAAGCCCTGGAAAGCATCCAGAAAGAATCGCCGGAGGCTGAATCAAAAACCAACCAGGCTATTGCCGCTCTGAAAGATGGTTTTATTTAGAGTTTTCCGCTCGCCCTGAGCTTGTCGAAGGGCTCGCCCTGACCTGTCCTGAGCGCAGTCGA
>JACQOM010000162.1 GCA_016202525.1 Chloroflexota bacterium
CTGGCGCAGGTGAACTGGCCGGGCCGGCTTCAGGTCCTGAGCCGTCATCCGCTTCTAGTTGTCGATGGCGCTCATAACCCGTACTCGGCCGGCAAGCTGAGGCAGGCCCTGGAGGAATATTTCCACTTTGACCGGGCTATCCTGATTCTGGGAGTTTCCTCGGACAAGGACCTGGCGGGAATGGTCTCGGAGCTATCGCCCTTGTTCGGTGAAGTTATTGCTACTCACTCGATTCATCCCCGGGCGTTAGCTACCGCTGCTGTCGTGGCTGAGTTTAATCGCCAGGGAATAGCCGCACAGGCAACCGATGATATTTCTATTGCCTTGCCCCGGGCGCTAGCTATGGCCGGGGAGAACGACCTCATTTGTGTCACCGGTTCATTGTTTGTTGTTGCCGGGGCTATCGAGCAGGCAGAGCACTTGATTCCAGGGCTACAGGGCGAAAAGGGGTGATTGTTTAGAATGACTGAGGCAGGAAGTTCTGCTGTCAAAGGTATTGCCGTTAAGCGGGACTGGACAAAGGGCAGCGTCGTTCGGAATCTGTTGGGTCTATCCTGGCCGATGGTGCTGCAGCAAGTCCTCTACCAGGTGAGCTTGCTCGTTGAAATGATATGGGTAGGCAGGCTGGGAATAGCCTCTATCGCTGCGGTAGGCATTGGCACTCTCGTTTTCGGCCTGGTAATGACGGGATTGCAGGGTCTGGCGATGGGGGCAAGGGCGACGATTGCCCGTTATATCGGCACCGGTGATACCGACGGTGCCAATCATGTTGCCAGACAAGCCTTTATCATGGGTACTGGCTACGCAATAGTTATAGCGATAATAGGTTTCGTTTTTACCGAACCGATATTAAGGCTGTTCGGACTCAATCAGGATGTCATCAGTGAAGGAGTAAAGTTCCTGCATGTATTATTTGCCGGCTGGGTGACGATGTCATATTGGTCGGTGGCTTTCGGTATTATGCAGGCTTCGGGCGACGCCGTGACACCGATGCAAATACAGGTTGTCTCCAGGGTAATCCATGTCATACTCTATCCCTTCCTGATTTTCGGCTGGTGGATATTCCCCACGATGGGCATTGGTGGCGCCGCCTTAACCCAGGTACTTTCACAGAGTCTGGCCGCGCTTCTGGGTGTACTGGCCCTTTTAAACGGAAGGTCGCGGCTGCATTTGAGTTTGAATAACTTCAGAATCGATGCCGGTCTCATCTGGCGGATTATGAAAATCGGCATCCCCTCGGCTATTATGGGTGAGCAGGCAAGTTTTGGTAATCTGGTGTTGGCCCGGTTCATGGTTCCTTTCGGCAATGTGGCTGTAGCTGCCCATGGCCTGGTGCGGAGAGTGGAAACCATGATTACGGTGGCAAATGGGCCGATAGGTAGTGCTTCCGGGGTGCTGGCCGGGCAGAACCTGGGTGCCCGTCAACCGGGGCGAGCGAAGAGGAATGGCTGGCTGGCAACCGGCTTTGTGGAAATAATTATGGTCACCGGTTCCATAGCGGTATTGTTATGGGCTGAGAACATAATTAGAATCTTTAATACTGAGCCGGACCTGGTGACGTTAGCCAGCACTTTTTTAAGGATTGAAGCGGTCGATTTCTTATTCTCCGGTTTGGCTATCGTCTTACAGCAAAGTATCTCTACGTCCGGTGATACCTTTCCGCCGATGCTGATTAGCCTCCTCATGATTTGGCTGGTGCAAGTGCCCATGGCGTTTCTTTTGCCGAGGTTCACCGGTCTGGGTGCCAATGGAATACGGTGGGGAATAGTAGCCGGTAATTTGGCAGGGGCGATTATCTACATAACATATTTCCGGTTGGGTAGATTGCAGCGTAAGAAGGTATAGGCGGCTTTACCGGGCAGGCAGTTGTGAAGAGACAAGGCAACCGTTTCAGGTGCCTCTGGAAGGTCGGGGTTTTCAGGTAGAGTTTATGTAGCCGCCTGCATCTGTGTGGCCAGGGCCTCTTTGGGAAGCATATCATTAAGGATTGTCCCCATTGCCATGGTATGGCTGCACAGCCCCCAGTTGGAGAAGAAATGGCAGGAGCAATGCCACTGTCCGTCTTCATAACCGACAGAGTAGTCGTCATTTTCCCCACGGAACTTTACGGAGAGCGAGGAGAACGTGACCCGGTCCTTCTCTTGAGCGTAGCGTTTGGCCTTCTCGATTTTTCCAATCAGGCTTGACTGCATAGCTATTACCTCCTCCTTAAAACTAATAAGCACTGAGCCTCATCGGTCAGTGCTTGATTTCTTGCCACGACTAACAGCCATAGTTGCATGTTATCTACTTCCTGTTAGACCATTTTCGTATTGTATTTTATTCTACTACTTTTAGACGGAAAAGTCCATAGAAATTAGAAGGAAGAAAGAAATATTTTGATTGTTCGGACTATTGCGCTAAAATGGGTAAGTACAGGCCGGAGGGAGAATAGCAATGAAAGCACTGCTGCAGCGGGTCATCGGGGCCTCGGTTAGCGTGGCTGATGATGTGGTGGGCAGGATAGGCCGGGGACTGGTGGTCTTTGTCGGGGTGGCTGGTGGGGATACCGAAAGGGATGCGGACTATCTGGCGCAGAAGACAGTCGGCCTGCGAATTTTCGCTGATGAAGCCGGTAAATTTAACCTCTCCGCTATAGAAGTTAAGGGTGAGATACTGGCGGTGAGTCAATTCACGCTTCTGGCCGATACGAGAAAAGGGCGCCGTCCCAGTTTTACAGAGGCAGCACCACCGGAGCAGGCGGAAGCATTATTCGAACGGTTTGTCCTGCAGGCACGGGCAAGCGGGTTAAAGGTGGAGACGGGACGGTTCCAGCAACATATGCTGGTGGAAATCTACAATGACGGCCCGGTAACGATACTGCTGGACAGCCGAGAGAAATTTTAGGTCGGAGGGTATTTATGGATAGTGAAGAAAAAGCCAAGTTGCGGACATTACTAACCTATTGGGTGAAACATAATAAGGAGCATAGCCAGGAGTTCGAAGAATGGGCTGGTAAACTGAAGGCGTTCGGGGAGGCTGAGGCAGGCGGGGAACTATTGTTGGCAGCTAAGGAGATGGAGAAAGCCAGCCAGAATTTGTCAAGGGCATTACGGAGACTGGAGAAAAAGGAGCGCTAAGATGTGTTTATCCAAAGCATATGTTGAAAAGGCTGGTAAAAAGGAGTTGGTGCTGGAAGAAGTTGCCTTGCTCAAACTTAAAGGCGGCAAGGTATTTCTGAAAACGCTTTTCGGGGAAGAGAGGGAGATTGGGGCGAACCTTAAAGAGGTCGATTTTCTGAGTCATACTCTCCTACTGGGCTATGCTAAGGAGCCCCGATGATAAAAATCGGGCTGGACCCGATTCTGCTTCACCTGGGACCGTTTTTCGTGTCCTGGCACAGTCTTTTCAGTGTCGTCGGTATTGTGGTGGCGGTATGGCTTTCGGCCCGTCTGGTGTCTAAGGCGGGACTTTCTGTCGATACTCTATATTCGCTGGCGCTCTGGGGTATTCCCGGTGGAATTATCGGCGCGCGGCTGGTGCATGTCATCGATTACTGGGACTTCTATACGGCTAACCCCGGGTCTATCCTTGCCGTCTGGACGGGTGGACTGGCAATCTGGGGAGGTATCCTGGGGGGAACGCTTGCCGGGGTGATATTCACCAGAGTGAAAGGGGTGCCTACCGCCCGCTATGCCGACCTGGTGGCTCCTGGGCTTATCCTGGCTCAAGCCATCGGGAGGATTGGGGATATTATTAACGGGGAACATTTCAGCACGCCCACCAGCCTGCCATGGGGAGTAGTCTACACTCACCCTGACAGTCCGGCTTACGGCCGGCCGCCGACACACCCAGCGGTAGCTTATGAATTGCTGATGGACCTGCTCATCTTCGCAATACTGTGGAGATGGCGGGAACGCATCCGACCTGACGGCTCGCTTTTCTTGCTCTATCTCAGCCTGTATGCCACCGGGCGTTTCTTCCTTTCCTTCCTGAGACTGGATAGCAACACGGTTTTCCTGTCTCTGAATCAAGCGCAGTGGATTTGCCTGCTGGTGCTGGCGGTGACCGTGCCCTTATTGGTCTGGCGGAAAGTTTCTATCCGCAAATAGCGGTCTGGTCCAGTTTGAGTGCTACTTCCCGAGTTCCTCCGGATGGCTGACGACGGCGCCTTTGGCCATCCTTATGGTTGCCCCTGATTCCACTTTTATGACGACACTATTCTCGTCGATGCTTTCAACCTGCCCGTAGATTCCGCCGGCGGTAATTACCGTATCCCCTTTCTGGAGTTCTGCAACCATCTGGTCATGCTTCTTTTCTCGCTGGCGCAGCGGTCTGATGATGAAGAAATAGAACATGCCAAAAATCAATGCCGTAATAAGAAGCATCGGTCCAAAGGTTATCAACTTTTTCCCTCCTCAGCCTTGCTTGAAGTAGTCGGGCTACCCTGCAGCGACCAGGGGCTTGTCTTCTCAATCCTGATATTCACTAATTGTCCTGTAAGGTCGCCATCAGCGTTAAAGAAGACCAGTTTATCACTTCTGGTCCGGCCCTGCCACTTGCCCTGGTTTTTACCATCCACCAGCACTTCGACGGTTTGGCCCATTAACCGGGCGTTGATTTCAGTGGCGATGCTCTCCTGAAGTTTCTCAATCCGGTTCAGGCGGTTTCTTTTTTCAGTAGCCGGGATATCGTCTTCCAGCTCTCTGGCGGCAAGCGTTCCGGGTCTGGGGGAATAAGCCGCTACATGGACGGTATCGAACCTGAACTTGGCAAGCATGTCGAATGTTTGCCGGAACTGCTCCTCGCTTTCGGAGGGAAAGCCGACGATGACATCGGTGCTCAGGGCTATATCCGGTATTTTACGGCGTATCTCGGCGACTAGATTACAGTAGTGCTCTACGGTATAGCCCCGTCTCATCGCTTTCAAAATGTCATTATCGCCTGCCTGGATGGGGAGATTTATCTGCTGACAGACTTTGGGCAGTCGGGCTATGGCTTCGATGAGCCTGCTGCTCATGTCTTTGGGGTGGTTGGTCAGGAAGCGCAGGCGAGCCAGCCCGTCTATCGTATTCAGCTCGGTGAGCAAGTCAGCCAGGTCCGGTTTGTCGGGCAGGTCATGTCCGTATGAGTCCACATTCTGCCCGAGCAGGGTGACTTCTTTGGCGCCGCGGCGCACCAGTTCTCGGACCTCGCAGGCTATTTCGGCCGGCAGGCGGCTCCTTTCCCGGCCACGGCGGTAGGGGACGATGCAATAAGAACAAAAATTGTCGCAGCCCTGTATGATGGGCACATAGACTCTGGGTGGGGGACGCTGGGGCAATGCTCGAACCCATCCGTCTTTTTCCAGCCACTGTGGAGAGTCTCCGGGCTTAAAAAAGTAGTCGACATGAGGGAAATTCCTTTTCAGTTGTTCCGTATTGGCGTTTACCAGACAGCCGGTTATGGCCAGGGTCAGGCCGGGGCGTTCCCTTTTCAGAGATTTCAGGCTGGCGAGCCGGCTGGTGAGGCGGTCTTCCGCGCTCTGGCGCACCACACAGCTATTGAGCACGATAATATCGGCCTCTTCCAGGCTGGCCGTAGCCTGGTAGCCGCGCTGCTCGAAGAAGCTGCCGAGCCGTTCCGATTCAGCCTTGTTCATCTGGCAACCGATTGTCCAGATATAATATTGGGGCATAATCTTTTGGGCCTCGATAGAATTGATAGTTTTTGTTGTGATGATTGCTAACTGGCGGAGGGGGAGGGATTCGAACCCTCGACACCGGTTACCCGATGTAAGCACTTAGCAGGCGCCCGCACTAGACCACTATGCGACCCCTCCCTTGTCCCGACGAAGCTAATTATATTTTATCC
>JACQOM010000163.1 GCA_016202525.1 Chloroflexota bacterium
CTCCAGAGACTGGTGATGGTATTGGTTACTCCAGGACCGGCGGTGACCAGGGCAACTCCGGGCTGGCCGGTGACCCTGGCCCAACCATCAGCCATAAAAACGGCGGCCTGTTCATGGCGGGCATCGACTAGCCTCACATTTTGGGCGAGGCAACCCTGCATGATGGGGTCGATATGACCACCGCACAGGGCAAATACACAGTTTACCCCTTCCTGCTTGAGGGCTTTAACGACTAATTGTCCGCCATTGATTTTACCCATTGATACCTCCCGTTTTTTACTTAGTGAAATGCCCGCGGTGCTGATTTTGCGGGGCGTAATAACATTGCCATGATTCAGGCTTTTTGTCAAGAATGTCTGTTCCCTGTCTAGCGGTGAAATACCAGCAACTCCATCAGATGGCCAATGTCATTAAGTTCCTCTAAGTGATAGATAGTGTCGATAGCTCGCTCGATTTGCTTCCCGGTCATGAATTTGTTGGCCAGTGCTGTAAATTTATCGCGGATATCCTCATCCGTCATCGGGTTGTTGGGGTGGCCCTTGGGATAATCTATGTGACAGCTGTATTTGGCGCCTTGCCTGGTTGTAATCTCGGTGATACCGGCGCGTCCAAAGCGGTCCAATTTCGTGTCTATCTCCAGGGTAACCTTATCAATCAGCTCCCTGGTTACCGGGTCGGCGTACTTTTCCGGGGCATACTGGTCAGGGCCGAGCTGCCTTTCCCGGATGGCGATGGCGGTAACATAATAGGTACTGTGGTCGGCGGTCTCCTTGTTCTTAGGATAGCGCTTCACGGGGGCGCCGGTGTGCTCCACGGTACGGGTCCCGGCCCGGATTCTGATTTGCGCTATATCTTCAGGCTTGATGTTATGCTCCTTCACCAGGTTAAAGGTGGCATTAAGGTGCCCCTGCATCGTGCCACACGCCGCCCATGCCTTAAACTCGGTATCGAGAATCCTGAACCTGCCGCCAAAATCAGTCAGTTTTTCAATATCGAAGTCGCCGTCCATAACAGCGTCGATAAAACCGCTCTTCCCCTCCAGCACTCTGGTCGGGCCGGTAAATCCCTTTTGGGCAAGCAGGGCGGCCAGAATTCCATCCCGGGCAGTAAATGGAAACCGCATGTTCTTGGTCATAGTGTATTCTTCTTCCGCCGCATCCAGAACATCGAGGACCATGCCGTGACAGCCGGAGATACCGATGGCATTCTCAATCTGACCGGCATCGAGGTCAAGCATTTTACCGGTCACCGCCGGCATGATGTAGATTCCTAAAGTATCGGAATTCCACCCCTTTTTGGCCATGGGGACAGTAGAGGTCGCTTCGCAGAAACGCGCGGATAGTTCATAGCCCAGGACGATGGCAGCCAGCACATCAACTCCGGACAGATGCTGGCGCTCGGCCACAGCCAGTACCCCGGGAATAACCTCGCTGGGGTGAGCATACGCATACCAGTGGCCGACGGGTATTGAAATCTGGTCCATATAGTCGAGGTAGCGCACCATAATGCCATTGGTCAGTGCGGCATTGAGGCAGTTAGTTTTCAGGCCGCTACCGATAATGGTCGATTCCGCCGACCCGCCCAGCTCGGTCATCATGCCCTGCATAATCCGGCTGGCATCGCTAGCGTAGCCGCCTATGGCGCAGCCCAGTGTGTCCAGAAGCACCTTCTTACCCGTCTGCACCACTTCCGGAGGCAGGTCTTTGTAGTCGAACCCTACGGCATAGTCGGCAATCTTGCGGGCAATAGTCATTTCGCTACCTCCATCAAATGGTCGACGGCGACGTCAAAAAGAGTTATATCAGTCCATAGTATAAATAGGTTGATAGCTCGATGGCAAGCAGGCGGGGATATTTTGTGTGTCTATTTGTGCTGTTTTTGACAGAGGTAGCCATGAGGACTAAAATATAAGCGGATAGCATGAATCAATTCTTACGCGATTCAGGGAAAAGAGGAGGCCGTTATGAGTAAGCTCTACGGTTACGCGGGGAGGCTCTTGAGAGTAGACCTCAACACCGAGCAGATTACGGATGAGAAGCTCGATGAAGAAACGGCCAGAAAGTATCTGGGGGGCACCGGCATCGGGGCAAAGTACCTGTATGATGAAGTCCCGGCCGGCGTGGGCTGGTCCGACGAGGCTAACCGCCTGATAATGACCTCGGGGCCGCTGGGAGGGACGTCGGTGGGCGGTTCCGGCACTGTTTCTGTAGTTACCAAGGGCGCCCTGACCGATGGGGCTTCGGCCACGCAGACCAACGGCTTTTTCGGCGCTTTTCTCCGGTTTGCCGGTTATGACGGCATTATCGTGCAAGGTAAGGCTAAAAGGTGGCTTTATCTCTATGTCCATGACGGCCGTGCTGAGCTTAAAGACGCTTCTCATCTGCTCGGTAAAGATACCTGGGAGACCGCTGACCTCATTAAGAGTGAGCTGGGGCAGACTGAACGAGGGATGAGCGTAGCCAGTATCGGCCCCGCCGGTGAGAACCTGGTGAAGTTCGCCTCGATATTCGTTGATAAAGGTCATACGGCTTCCCATAATGGTACGGGGGCGGTGATGGGTTCCAAGAAACTGAAAGCCATTGCGGTGGCGAGGGGTAAAGCCCGTCCTGCTTTGAAGGACAAAGATGCCCTCTCTGCCATCGCCAAACAGTTCCGCGATAATATCGTGAACGACCCGGCAGCCAGGGAGGGCATATACCGCTGGGGAACGCTCAAGATGCTTGCCGAGCGTACTAAAGCCCGGGACGGCATTGTGCCGGTGAAGAACTATACGACCACAATTTTTGACATCGAACCGGAGAAGCTAGAGAAGTTCGGCGGCGCTTATATCCGCAGTCACTTCGAGCCGAAGCCCAATCCGTGCTGGGGATGCTTTATGCACCATTGCCACATGATTACCATTACCGAAGGCCCGTTCAAGGGCTATGTCGGTGAGGAGCCAGAGTATGAGGGCCTGGCGGCTTTCGGTCCGGTTATCGGCGTGACCGATGCTACCGCCGCTATATTTCTCTCCAATGAAATCGACCGCCTGGGTATGGACTGCAATGAAACCGGTTGGTTAATCGGGCTGGTCATGGAGTGTTACGAGAAGGGACTGATAACCCGTGAAGATACCGACCAGCTGGAACTTAACTGGGGGAACTACCAGGCGGCCAATGAACTGGCGCACCGGATTGCCCGGCGAGAAGGATTTGGTGATGTGCTGGCGGAAGGGGTAATGAGGGCGGCGCAGCGTATCGGGCGCGGTGCTCCCGAATTTGCCATTCATACCATGAAGGGTAATACTCCACGCGGCCATGACCACCGTACCCGCTGGCCGATGCTGTTCGACACCTGTGTTTCCCAGATGAGCACGGATGAGGGCTATTCTATGCTGGAGCCGAAAGACGCCGGGCTTTCCATAAAGCCGTCTATCGGTGCCAATAGCTCACCGGAGGATACACTGGACTGGAACGTCAAGGCTAAAGGTGCCGTACAGTTCGAAGACTGCCTGGGAGTATGCCGCTTTACGACCAGGACCGACCTCAAGCTGCTTGCCGAAGCGGTGAGCGCGGCTACCGGCTGGGACTTATCGACTAAAGAGGCGCTGACAGCGGGTAAACGTATCGTCAATCTATTTCGAGTGTTCAATATCAGGCACGGACATACGGTTGAGATGGATGCTCCCTCGCCCAGATATGGCTCGACTCCGGTGGACGGGCCAGCGAAGGACAAGAGCATCATGCCGCACTGGGACGAAATGCGCAGCCGGTATTACGAGGCAATGGGTTGGGATAAGGAGACAGGTAAACCTCTTCCTGATACGTTGCGGAGCTTTGGTCTGGAATATGCCATTCCCGAGCTATGGCAAAGGTGAGTGGCTGTGATTGTGTTGACAGAGTTTTTGATATGGGGTAATATGCCAGTGGTTAGTGACAAACAATACTTCTATCTGAAGAAGTTTTACAGCAGAAATCCTTGCGTAAGGTGGAGGGGATATGTTTGGTAAATTAGGACCATGGGAAATTGGGCTTATCCTGGTAATTATCCTGATTGTCTTCGGGGTAGGTAAGCTGCCACAGGTTGGCGGAGCTATCGGCAAGGGAGTACGCGCTTTCCGTAAAGCACAGTCCGGGGAAGATGAGGAAGAGGAAAAGACAAAGGCAAAACCTACCGTTCAAGCTGACGATAAGAAGAAAGAATAAAGCGTGAAGGCAAAAGCTGCGATAATCCTAAATCATGGTGAGGTGCTTATAAACTCCGTTTTCCAGGTCCAGGGTTGGACGGTTGATGGGTGGGAGGCTCTGGTTAGCTGAAGAGGCTCATCGGAGCTTTTTAATTGTCCGTAGAGGTTATTGCGAATAAGAGCGTATGAGCAGTTCAAAAAAAGCCGAAAGTAACCGTTCCGGCATCAGCAGAAGGACTTTTCTTAAGGCATCAGCCGTTACCGGAATTGCTGTTGCCGCCAACCACATTGTCAAATATCCCGTGGCCGCCAAGCCTGTTTCTCCTCCTGAAACTACCGAAGGCGTTATAACTGAAAAGTGGGTCAATACCTCATGTCTGAATTGTCCTGTCCGCTGTGCCACCCAGGTTAGAGTTGTCAATGGTAAAGCCGTCAAGATAAATGGTAATCCGCTGTCCCAGTTTTCCGATGGAGAAATCTGCCCCCGCGGTCACATCGGTCTTCAGGTCTTGTACGACCCCGACCGGGTCAGCGGTCCGTTGAAGAGAACCAGTCCGGCCAAGGGTAAGGGAATAGACCCCAAGTGGGCCCCTATATCCTGGAGTGAAGCCCTGAATGAGGTCAGTAGCCGCTTAAAATCGCTCAGAAGTGAAGCGCAATCTCACCAGTTGCTCCTACTTCATGGACTGAATACCAATAGCGATGAAGATATGATTCACCGCTTTGCTGACGCCTACGGGACACCCAATATCGTTAACGGGGATTCCCTGGAAAATGAGGCAGAGGTGTCAGGCAGGTGGATGGCGGATGGCAACCGCAGTCATGTCGGCTATGACCTGGGACGGACTAATTATGTGCTGGCTTTCGGCGCCGGTATCATCGAATCGGAGAGACCTTTAGCCCGCAATTTGAGGTTGTGGGGCGAGATACGGCGCGAAAAGCCCAACCGTACCAAAGTGGTTGTAATCGACCCGCGGTATTCAGTGACGGCGGCCCGGAGTGACCAGTGGCTGCCGATTAATCCCGGTACTGACGGGGCGCTGGCAATGGCGGTAGCCAATGTAATAATCAGTGAACAGCTTTATGATGCCGAGTTTGTTAAGAACTGGACGGCGGGGTTTGCCGAGTACAAAGAGCTGGCACTGAAAGGGGGCTACAGTCCGGAACAGGTAGCCGCTCTCGTCGGTATCGGTGCCGAGACCATCCGGCAGATAGCCAGGGAGTTCGCCCAGACCAAACCGGCGATTGCCTGGATAGGCAGGGGAGCCAGCGGCTGGCCCAACGGGTCTTACAATAGCTACGCTATATTCTGTCTTAATGCGCTCGTCGGCAGTATCGATGTGCCGGGCGGAGTGATATATCAGGAAGAGCCGAAATATCGGGATATGCCCGCGCTAACCGAGGACGATATTGCTCAGAAGGGTAAAGCCTGGCCGAGACTGGATTGGGCCAGGACCAAGCAATTCCCGGCGGCGGAGATGGTTACCAACCAGGTGCCCGATTCTATAATGCAAGATGTGCCGTATCCGGTGGCCATGGCTATCGGGTTCAACAGTAACTTCAATATGTCAGCCCCGGCGACAAAGCGCTGGGATGATGCTCTTAAGAAAGTGCCCTATTATGTTCACATTGCGCCGTCTGTCACTGAGATGGCGGAATATGCTGACATCATTTTACCGTCGCCTACCTTTATGGAAGAATGGGCTTATGACCATGCCCCGCCGGGCTCAGGGTTTGCCGAAGTTAAGATAAAACAGCCGGTGGTGGAATCGCAGCATGAT
The DNA here is from genome assembly GCA_016202525.1 of Chloroflexota bacterium. The sequence continues at coordinate 5,947 of JACQOM010000163.1, forward strand.
ACCAGGAGCATTCCCGATATCATCTTTGAAATCACTGGCAGGCTGGGTGGGACGGTAGCCCGTTCTTTTAGCGGTATCGGTGATAATGCCGAGGGTTTTGTCAGGTACCGGACGGAAAACATTCTGCCCTGGTCTGAGTTTCGGGAGAATGGTGTCTGGGTAGGACCGCCTTATCGGTATCAGCAGTATGGCCGCATCTTCAATACGCCATCGAAGAAATTTGAATTTTATTCGGGTAATCTGGAAAACCAGTTTAAGAAAGTAGGTAAAGACGTTGGCAATAGAGTTGCCTATCTTCCTTACTACAGTGAAGTCCAGTTCCTCGGGGACAAGTCGGGCTATCCTCTGGTGCTGTCGACCTATCAGCCGGTGCTGACTATCGAGAGCGGCAACCAGAATTACCCCTGGGCGGAGGAACTGTTACTGGTAATGCATGGCTTTGGCTGGACCAACTTCATTGAGATAAACAGCCGGACAGCCCATGGCCTGGGCATTAAAGATAAGGATACGGTCTGGGTAGAATCTCAATTCGGCCGAATCAAGGGAACGGCCAGAGTAATCGAGGGGATTCATCCGCAGGTGGTCGGCATCGCCAGCGGTCAGGGGCATTATGCCGGCGGCCGGTGGCAGAAGAATATGGGTATCAATCCCAATGAAATTATCGGTCTCGATTATGACTATTTGAGCGGGCAATCGTCCTTTTCTAATACCAGAGTTAAAGTTTACCGGGCATGAGGTAGTAAATGGCCAGATGGGGAATGGTTATCGATTTAGATAAGTGTACCGGTTGCCAGGCGTGCTCCATCGCCTGCAAGACAGAGAATGATGTCCCTCACGGTTCGCCTGAGGAGCATGTTCGCAGGACAGCCATCTTCTGGCATAAAGTAATCGCCATCAGCCGCGGCGAATACCCGTCGGTAGGTATCGACCTGATACCGATGCCGTGCATGCACTGTGACAATGCCCCCTGTACTACGGTGTGCCCTGCCAAGGCAACCTATCATCGTCCTGATGGTATTGTTATTCAGGACTTCCGGCGCTGTATCGGCTGTAAATATTGCATGATTGCTTGTCCCTACGGGGTCAGGAATTTTAACTACAAAGAACAGGAAGAGAAAGAGTATCATCGCCCTGACCTCCCTCCCGACCGGGCTACGCGGGGACCATGGCCTTTCCCCCGGCGGATACACGGAGTGGTCGAGAAATGTACCTTTTGCTTTCACCGTGTCGACCAGGGGGTTAAGGAAGGTAAAAAGATAGGTGTCGATGTGGTGCCGGCCTGTGCCGAAGCCTGTCCGGCGCACGCCATATTCTTTGGCGACCTTGACGACCCGGAGAGCGGGGTCTCGAAGTTGCTGGCAACTCGAGAAGGGTTCCGACTGAGGGAAAAAATGGGCACCAGACCGAAGGTGTTTTATCTCCCGAGATAGGGTGATTCTGAATGGCTTTGAATTTTTCTGCAATTGAAGGCAAGTCGAAAAGCTACCGCTGGTTGGTGGGGATTCTGGCTGTCCTGGTGCTGTCCGGACTGGCTAGCTTCGTTATCAGCTATCTGAGGGGTCACCAGGTGTTCGGTGGCAGCAACAATGTTCCCTGGGGTCTGCCGATTGTTTTTCTTATCTACCTGATTGGACTCAGCGCCGGTTCCCTGATTCTCTCCTCGCTGACCTATGTTTTCGGGCGGCAGGAGTATAAACCAATCGCCCGGATGGCGGTATTCCTGGCGATAGTGCTTATTGTGGGTGCCCTGATATTCATCTTTGTCGATTTGGGCAGGCCGGAGAAGTTCTGGCGGCTGTTCATGTTCTTTTATCTGAATAATATGACCTCGATGTTTGCCATCAACGGGATTCTTTATGGCGGCTATTTTGCCATCAGCCTGGTTTATCTGGGCTTCATCTTTGCCGACAATGCCAGAATGACCCGGGCGATGGGTATCCTGGCTGTCTGCTGGGCGATGTTGGTGCATATGGGCACCGGAGCGATATTCGGCTTCGTTGCCGCCCGTGAACCCTGGTTTTCACCATTACGTCCCCTTGAATTTCTGGTGGCGGCGCTGGCATCGGGGTTGGCGCTGCTGATACTGGCGGTAGTGCTTACTTTGAAGTTTGCCCGCCGTGATGTGAAGAAGGAGATGATTGTTTCTCTGAGCCGGCTGCTGCCGATAATTATTATCGCCCTGCTGGTTCTGGTTTTCGTCGATAAAATGACTCATCTCTATGAGCCGGGCCGGGAGGCGGCCGTTTATATGCTGGCCGGTGCTTCTGCCTGGGTTTTCTGGGGATTACAAATAGGCATGGGAGGAGTTATCCCGCTGGTAATCCTGTTCAATCCCCGCTGGAATAAGTCCGTACGGAACATATCTTTAGCCGCTGCCTCGGTGGTGGTCGGCGTCTTTTTCGAGAGATTTTATCTGGTAATCCCCGGGGCGGCTTACCCTCTGGATTTATACCCTGGGAAAATTGAAGGTGTCTGGGGAGCCACCGGTGCTTTTCCGGTAAGACCCGTGGAAACGATGCTGGCGGTAGGGATACTTTCTTTACTGGTACTGGTTTTTGTGCTGGGCTTGAAATTTATGGAATTGCTACCGGTTGCCGAGAGCACTCCCGCAACGGCGCCAGCGCCGGGTTCTGCGCTTGCGGCTGAGAAACAGCCCGGTGTCTAGCCCGATTGAATTAGTGGTCAGGAGATTGATAAAGAGGTACATGAGCAAGACCAGAGAAATCGACCAGGAAAAACTTAAAGTGCGCTTCGTGAAGCCCGAGGGCAAAATCAGCCGGCGTGAATTGCTCAAGCTGGTGATGCCCCGCTATGAAGTGATTCCTTTCGTTGAATCGGCCTTATGCCAGGGAAGCCGTGAATGCGGGCTTTGTCTGGATACCTGTCCGCTTGCGGCAATAAAGTCCGATAACGATGCGGTCATCATCGATACTGCTTTATGCAGTGGCTGCGGCGCCTGTGTCGAGGTTTGCCCGTACCGGGCGATAGCCTATCCTACCTTTTCCCTCGAGCATCTGGACAAAGAGATGGAAAAGCTGCTTACTGCCAAAGGTGCTCCGGTCAAGCCGGGGATAGTGGCATTTGTTTGTCAGAGCTGCGAGTCGGCAGCCTCTGGAAATTCTGGAAATAAGGAAGCGGCTCCGGCGTACCCGGCCGGCGTATTGCTCCTAACTGTTCCCTGTTTGGCAATGGTCTCACCCTGGTTAATGCTGCGTGCTTTCGACCGGGGAGCATCGGGACTGGCCCTTATTTTCAATCGTGAAAAGTGTTCCGTTGGCCTGGCTGCGGATAAATGGCAGGGGAGCGTACAGTTTGTCCAGGCGCTGCTCAAATGCTGGGGCATAGAGCCAGAACGTATCAGAGTCTTTAATATCGATGACGGTTCCGCTAATCTTGCCCGGCAGTTAGACAGGTTTGCTAAGGAAATAGCCGGTTTGCCTCCGTTGCCGCTATGGCTGTCAGCGCCTGCGTCGGTTCCTACCAAAGATTGGCCGCTGCCGTCGCTGATTAGGGGCTTGAGGTCTAAACTGGGGGTGTCCGGCGGAGTAGTGACTGACGGCGCGGTGCCTTTCGGCAAGCTGGCGCTGGATAAGTCACGCTGTATCGGCTGTGGTCTTTGTGTCCGTGATTGTCCCACTGAGGCATTGGCTGCTTTATCAGAGGAAACCGGCAACTACCGGTTGCTTTTCCGGCATGATTTGTGTCTGGCCTGCGGTAAATGTATTACGGTTTGTCCGGAGAAGTGCCTCAAGCTAGAGCGGAGCCTGGAACTGGAGAAGATGGATAGCCCTGCCGTGGTTCTTTTTGAGGATAAGATTGCCCGTTGCCGTGAATGCGGTGCCTTTATCGGGCCCAGAGCCATGGTTGATGGTTTACAGTCAAAACTGGGGGCAATGGGAGCTTCTCTTGCCTCTCTGATGGAACTTTGTCCCGACTGTAAAATGAAGGCCCAGTTTAGTCCGGGGAGAGATGCCCGGGAGCCGAAGCGGGTCGGTTCAGGATAAGATATGAATATACTGGCGAGAGTAATAGCTGTTTTCATCGAAGTGGGTCTGCTGGCTTTGATTTTTTACTGTTTGCTTAACGGTGTGCGGCTCACCATCTTCGACATGGGACTGAAAGTTAAGTACCGGAAGATGGTCACTACGGCATTTGTGGTCGTCGGTGGTATTATTCTGGTCTTTTTAATTTCTCATTTGACCTTGCTGTACCCGACTATTAAAGCCGGATGAATTGAGCTAAGGTGATAAGTTTAGGAGGACAGTTTGGATTCTTTACGTGAGCTTTTCTGGGCGGGTCAGGAAGTTTACATAACACAAGTATTTATGCCCATTATTATTATCGTGGGCATATTTTCTCCGGCTATTATCGCCATGTTTGCCTTCGGCTTCTACCGTCGTTATCAACTGTGGAAGTTGGGGCAGCCTGATAATCGTTTCGAGAATCGGCTCACCAGATTGATGACTACTCTGGCGGTGGCGGTAGCTCAGGTCAGAATTGTGAGGCTAAAGGAACTCTACCCCGGTCTGATGCATAGCCTTATTTTCGGCGGGACGGCGCTTCTCTTTCTGGGCAAGATAGTCCGCCTGTTCTCATTCGGCGGGCTGACGGTGCCGCCGCAGAGTATTTATCTTTATGCCTCTTTGATTTCTGAAATCGGCGGTGTGATGATTATTATCGGCGGAGGTCTGGCCATCTACCGGCGCTATATCAAGAAACCCGCTCGTCTGGACACTGTGCCTGAAGATAACCTGGTTTATGTCTGGGCGTCTTTACTGGTGCTGACCGGCTTCATGATTAAGGGGTACCGTATCGCCATCAGTGGTGTCACTCCGCCTGACTGGCCGATGTGGTCGCCGGTAGGTTATCTTATTTCCCATATCTTTCCCACTTTTATGACCGAGGCTAAGAATGAAATTCTGGTCTGGCACCGGGTATTGATTCACACCATACCGGCGTTTGTCTTTCTGGGCTATATCTGGGTCAACCGTTCCCGTTTGCAGCATATCCTCATTTCCCCGCTGAATGTCTATTTCCGTTCCTTGAGGCCGAAAGGCGCTTTAGTGCCGATAGACCTGGAGAAAGCCGAGTCATTCGGTGTCTCCAAAATCGAAGGTTTTACCTGGAAGCAGCTTCTGGACCTCGATGCCTGCACCCGGTGCGGACGCTGTCAGGATGCCTGCCCGGCTTTCTTTAGCGGCAAGAAGCTTAATCCTAAGAAGGTGATACAGGACCTGAAGGGACATCTCCAGGCGGTATATCCCTACCCTCTGATAAAAAAGCCCGTAGAAACCCGGCCGGACATGATTACCGATGTAATTACTGATGAGGTACTGTGGGACTGCACCACTTGCCGTGCCTGCCAGCAGGCGTGCCCGATTTATATCGAGCATGTCGATAAGATAATTGATATGCGCCGCAACCTGGCCATGGAAAAGAGCCAGTTCCCGGAATCGGCTCAGGAAGCTCTAAAAAGCTTGGGGAGCAGAGAGCACCCCTGGCGGGGAACCCAGGCC